>CAYGXB010000318.1:0-3809 GCA_964353605.1 uncultured Bacteriovoracaceae bacterium | reverse complement strand
GCAAATATGTGGCCACCCATGATTCCATCATGACCAGTTGGGTCACGGACACGCGCGACCCGCACAACATCTCCTACAGCGACAGCTTGGTAAAGGCCTCGGGCATCGCCCGCGAAAAATATCCTGATCTGTGCCGAAGCATCGACATCATCGGCACCCTTCTCCCGGATGTGGCGCAGGACTGGGGTCTTTCGCGTGAGGTCAAAGTGGTGGCGGGCTCCATCGATATCTCTTCGGCCGCTGTCGGCGCAGGTGCGGTGGAAGACTACCAGGCGCATCTCTATCTGGGCACATCATCTTCCCTCGCTGCGCATGTGCCGTTCAAGAAGACCGATGTCTTCCATAGCATGGCCTCGTTGCCCTGTGCGATCCCCGGCAAATATCTCCTCATGGATAACCAGACCACCGCCTGCGGCAATCTCACCTTTCTGCGGGATAAGATTCTCTACCACAAGGATGCCTTGCTCCAGGAAGAGCGTAAACCAGACGTATTCAAGATCTTCGATGAGATCTGCGCCCGCATACCCGCGGGGAGCAACGGCCTCATCTACACCCCCTGGCTCTACGGCGAGCGTACCCCGGTCGATGATCACCTGCTCAGAGGCGGTATCCATAACCTGTCGCTCGGGAATACCCGCGAAGACATCATCCGGGCCGTTTTCGAGGGCGTGGCCTTCAATTCGCGCTGGATGCTTGGTCCTGCGGAACGCTTCATCGGCCGCAGGATGGACACCATCCACATGGTGGGGGGCGGGGCCATGTCGGACATCTGGTGTCGCATACATGCAGACATCCTGAACCGCAAGATTAGCCAAGTGAAAGACTCGATCCAAGCCAATGCACGGGGGGCGGCCCTCATCGCTTCGGTCGCCCTGGGGCATATCAGGTTCAGCGATATTCCGGAGCTTGTCACAATAAAGAATGTGTTTGACCCTGATCCCCGCAACCGGGCCCTCTATGATGATCTCTTCGAGGTTTTCGTGGAGATCTATAAGAAGAACAAAGGGATCTATGCCCGGCTGAACCGGCGACGGGGGTAAGGGCACGCGCGAGGGCGAAGTATTTCAGCAGGGAACAGACAGGAATTGCTGTTATAGAGTTTAACCGAGGCAAAGGATGCCAGTCCCTAGGGTGACTGGCATGCGCGTTCCCCCATGCGCCCGTCGCTTTCTTCAGGAAACCTTGAGATGCCTTCCGAAGGCCTCCCCATATCCATGGAGGCCCTTAAGCCTGAGAGGCGCAATGCGATTGGTTTCGATGGCAAAGCGATCGCGCAGCTTTTCCGGATGCACGCCTTCGAGGGCGCTCAAGGCGAGCAAGGCGGCGCCGAAGGCCGAGGCTTCTTTCAGGTTGGTGAGTGCGACCTGCGCGTCAGGGTACAGGGAGGCGATGAGGTTCGTATAGACCTCGTTGCGGCTGAAGCCGCCTTCGATGAAGACCGGCATCCCTTCACCGTAGCCGGCGCGCTCGAGGGCCACGCGGGTCTGGAGCGCAATCGAGAGGGTGAGGATCGCATAGGTCTTCTCATAATCGGCAAAGAAGCTTGGCGTCTTGCCCTGGGCCACGTCGCCAAAGGGATACACCTCAGTCCTTTCGATGATCCGCGCCGGCGAATCGGGGAACATGCCGAAGGGCACGATCGCCGGAAGGATAAACTCCGCAGGGCGGGAGAGGATGTCTTCCAGGAGCGCCTGATCGAATGCCGGATAATCCTTCTGGCCGTGGCGGCCCCAAAGCAATCCCATGTACATGTCGAACTCAAGCCCGGCCAGGAAGATGGTCGTTTTGACGGGGTCTCCGAAGGCGCTCAAATTGTAGAAGACGACCTTGCCGAGCTCGTCATCGCGCAAGGTTGCGCTCTGGGTGGGATGCATGACCACGCATACCGATCCGGTGGAGAGGAGCACGAAGGGCTCCTGCACGGTGATGAGATAGGGCAGGAGCGAGCCGTTGGAGTCGTGGATGCCCAAGGTCACGATGGTGTCGCGCTGCAAACCCGTCCGCCGGGCGATCTCCGGAGCAACGGTACCGAGGACGTCCCAGGGTTTGTGTACCTCGGCCGGCAACTTGTCCTGAATCCCGAGCCGCTCCACGACCCCGGACCAGGTGTGCTTCCCGAAGTCCCACAGGCCGGTGTGGCTCCCCAGATAGGTCTGCTCCACCCCCATCTTTCCTGTGAGCAGGAAGCCGTAGTACTGGGGCAGGTTGAGGATGGCCTTGGTCCTGGCGAAGTCCGCGGGGTGATGTTCCATAATGTAGAAAAGCCCCTTGGCCATGCAGCCCAGGCCGGGCAGGGAGGGCGTGGCGGTCAGCCGCTGGAGGACGCGCGCGTCACCGAAGCGCGCGTCGAAGGCGGCATGAAAGGCCTCGCCCGGATCGGTGGTGTAGGAGAGCACCGGCAGCGCCAGCTTCCCCTCCCCGTCGATGCAGACAAAGGTGGCCCCGTGGGCGGATACGGAGACGGCCTGGATTGCATGCCGCTGCGTTATATCGGCCAGGGCGTTCAGGAACCACTCGGCGGTCTCGGCGATGCGTTCGTGGATCTCGGACCCTTCCCGCACCTCGTCGAACTGGGCATAGAGGGAATCCACCAGATTGAGCTCCCGGTCATAGACGAGCAGCTTCTTATTCGTCTTGCCGACGTCGAAAACCGCGATGCAGCCCTGCTGCCTGTTCGCTTGCTTCATGGCAGTTCCTCCTGCGGGTTGCAGTTTCCCGCTCTTCAAGCCGGGACCTTATGGATCTCGCGGATGAGCCCCACGATCTCTGCGGGCAGGGGATGGACCGTTTTGCCGGTGCTTAGGGCGGAATAGTAGATGCGACAGACCTTCTCCATGAGCTCGGCGTTGAGCAGGGCCTTGTCCAGGCTGGACCCGAGGGCCAGCGCCCCGTGGTTCTTCAGGATGTAGCCTTTGCAGCCGTTACCGAGTTTGCTCGCGACGTTCGCCGCCAGCTCCGCGCTTCCGGAGAGACCGTAGGGGACGACATCGATCACCTCGCCGAGGGCGAAAGCCACCTCGTCGAAGAGGGTCGGCACAGGCTCGTGGAGTACGGCGAAGATGCTCGCGAAGATCTGGTGGGTGTGCACCACGGCGTTCACGGCGGGGCGGTTTTTATAGACCGCGAGATGCAAACCGCTCTCCACCGAGGGCATGAGGGCGCCTTCCACCAGCCTCGCTTCGAAGTCCACCACACACATGTCCGCCGGGGTCAAACCTTTATAAGCCGCGCCGGAGGGGGTGATGACGATGCGCTCCTCGCCGGGTATGCGCACCGAGACATTGCCCCCCGTGCCCGTCAGGGCCCCGAAGAATCCGTGTTCCGAAAGCCAGCGGCTGCAGGCGAGCACCTGCTCCTTGTACGTATCATAGCTTCCCATGCGTTACCTCCTCCCTGCGTGTATTCTTCCTGAAAATCATCTAGCATAAAACAGTCTTTTATCATACCGACGATATCCGCACAACGCAACCTGCATGACCTCGTCAAAGCCCTGTCTTCGACATCTATCCCGCTCTCCCCCTCTGGATCAACCTCCCCCGATCTCTTCTGGCCAGGAGAGGGCCAGAGCCTGCGGGGCTGAATAGGCAGTGCGTGCCAAAAAAGATTGGATTGAGGGATATGGGTCATTTCGGCGCGGTTTTCACTGTGTGAAGTCTCGCGTCGAAGTCGCTCCCGCTCCCGCCGCGCGCTCCGACATGGCAACGAAGCATCGCGCGATGGAAACGGGTGCAGAAGTGGCCTGGAACATGCCTTTAAATACGGTTCTTCACACGGAAGCGTACTTTAGAGGAAGGGCATGGTGGCGGTGT
>CAYGXB010000317.1:0-3823 GCA_964353605.1 uncultured Bacteriovoracaceae bacterium | reverse complement strand
TTCCCCCTGCCCCGCATTCATCCCCGTTTACAGGGCGGGGTTTTCTTTTGGGGATTTTATAAAAAGTTCACTATTTTGCTGTCCTGCAGAATAGTGATTCAGGACGTCCCCGAGCATTCACCCTCCGGGCGGCCTGACAGCCGTCCAATTTTGCTTCCCTGTAAAATTGTGATTCAGGCCATCCCTGGCCTTCACCCTCCGGGCAGCCTGGCGGCCGTCCAATTTTGCTTCCCTGCAAAATTGTGATGCAGGCCATCCCTGGCCTTCACCCTCCGGGCGGCCTGGCGGCCGTCCAATTTTGCTTCCCTGCAGAATTGTGATTCAGGCCATCCCTGGCCTTCACCCTCCGGGCGGCCTGACGGCCGTCCAATTTTGCTTCCCTGCAAAATTGTGATGCAGGCCATCCCTGGCCTTCACCCTCCGGGCGGCCTGGCGGCCGTCCAATTTTGCTTCCCTGCAGAATTGTGATTCAGGCCATCCCTGGCCTTCACCCTCCGGGCGGCCTGACGGCCGTCCAATTTTGCTTCCCTGCAAAATTGTGAGCCTTGAGATCGGCTAAAGGGCTCAGGGCTATCTCTTGCCCAGGATGTTGCGGGCGACGACAATGCGCATGATCTCGTTCGTACCCTCGTAGATCTGGGTGATCTTGGCGTCGCGCATGTGCCGTTCCATGGGGTATTCGTTGGTGTAGCCGTAACCGCCGAGGATCTGCACGCCCTCGATGGCGGCGTCCATGGCGGTATCCGAGGCGAAGTACTTCGCCATGGCGGCCTCCTTCTCAAAGGGCACGCCATTGCTTTCGAGCCAGGCCGCTTTGAGGACGAGCATCTCGGAGGCGTCGATGCGGGTGGCCATGTCGGCGAGCTTGAACTGGATGGCCTGGAATTCGGAGAGGCTCTTGCCGAACTGCACCCTGACCTTGGAATATTCGACGGCCTCCTCGAGGCAGGCCATGGCGATGCCGAGGGCCTGCGACGCGATGCCGATGCGGCCCGAGTCAAGGGTGGTGAGCATCTGCCGGAAGCCGGAGCCCGGGTCGCCGAGGATGGCCTCCTTGGGGATGCGTGCATCCACGAAGACGAGCTCGGCGGTGCCGGAAGCCCGGATGCCGATTTTCTCCTCGACCTTGCCGACCGAGAACCCTTCCGTCTCCTCGAGATCGACCACGAACTGGGTGATGCCCTTGTAGCCTTTGGTTCTGTCCGTCACGGCGGCGATGACCGCATACTTGGCGATGTTGCCGTTGGTGATGAACTTCTTCTCGCCGTTGATGATCCAGAAATCCCCGTCCGGGACGGCCGTGGCCTTCATGCCGGCCGGGTCGGATCCCGCATTGGCCTCGGTCAGGCCATAGCAGCCGTGTGCCAGTCCGGATGCGACCGGGGTCAGATACTTGAGCTTCTGACCCTCGCTTCCAAACTTATAGACGGGAAATCCATAGAGGGAGTTGTTCACCGACATGATGACGCCTGTGCTGGCGCACCCCCGTGAGATTTCGATGAGGATGAGGGCATAAGCTACATAGTCCATACCCGCCCCGCCGTACTCGGCAGGGATGGCAACCCCCATGAAGCCCTGTTCGGCCATCTTCTTGAGCACCTCGTCGGAATGACGGTGGGACTGATCGAGCTGAGCGGCAATCGGTTTGAGCTCCTGATCGGCAAACCGCTTGGCCATATCCCTGACCATCTTGTGCTCTTCGCTTAATGCAAAATCCATAAATATCCTCCTGCATGAAATTTGTCCTATATACGCATCAACAGATTATTATACACCCGCGGCGATGAATGGGGAATCTTTTTTTGGTATGAAAGTCCTTACACCTTCATGCTATTTCTTCATCGGTGAGGTAGCAGGCGGGGTCCTCGCCCCAGGGGTCGCCGGTGGCAGCCTCGGCGCGTGCCCTGAAATTGCCTGCACAGACATCGAGCCACCGGCATTGCTGGCACCTGCCCGCGACATGATTTTTCTTGTCTTTGATCTGCTGGAGGAATGCATTGGCCGGATCGTCCCAAATCTCGGAAAAGGGCTTTTCGAGGACATTGCCGAGGACCTTGTTGCGCCAGAACTGGTCGGGGTAGACGTCGCCGTCCCAGTTGATGCAGCCGATGCCAAGGCCGGAGGAGTTGCCGCCGTTCATCCTGAGGAGATCGAGCGCATCCGCGGCCCGCGGATTGCCCTCTTGCTCCATGCGGAGGTACAGGTAGGGGCCGTCGGCATGGTTGTCGACGGTCAGGACCTCGACGTGCATGCCCTTGTCGATCATGGCCTTGGTCCGGTCCAAGATGAGATCGACGGTCTCACGAGTTTGTGCATGCCCAAGGTCCTCTTCCATGAGGGAGCTTCCCCGGCCGGTATAGACGAGATGGTAGAAGCAGATCCTCGGTATGGCATGGTTTTCCATGAGGTCGAAGATCTTGGGGATCTCGGTGTAATTACGCTTGTGCATGGTGAAGCGCAGGCCCACCTTGATGCCCGCATCCATGGCATAGTGGATGCCTTTGAGGGCCTTATCAAATGCACCTGCCACACCCCGGAAGCGATCGTTGACCTCGGCCAGGCCGTCCAGGCTCACCCCAATGTAGGAGAGGCCCATATCGCCGAGGATGTGCGACGTTTCCCGCGTGATCAGCGTTCCGTTGGTGGAGATGACCGCGCGTATACCGGACCTGGTTGCCGCTTCGATCAATGGGGGGAGGTCTTTCCGCAGCAGGGGCTCTCCGCCCGAGAAGAGGATGACGGGCACACCGTACGCCTTGAGGTCTTGGATCAGATCGAGCCCTTGCGCTGTGCTCAGTTCTGGATGAGCCTTGCCGGCGGAGGCGTAGCAGTGGATGCACTTGAGGTTGCATACGCTCGTGGTGTTCCAGACCACGACCGGCCGTTTGTCCAGGGAGAACTGGAGGAGATGGGAGGGCAGGGAACTGGAAGCCCGCGCATACCGCAAGGGGTCGGAGGCTTCGACCGTCCCGCAGTAGAGTTTTGATACGCCTATCAAGCCTTTGCTCCTTTGAGGAGGGCTATGATCCCTGCATCTGTGTATTCCCTTGCCGTCAAGTGTGGCGGGAGGCCGAGCTTCGTCATAGCTTCGGCTGTGACCGGGCCGATGGCGACGAGGCGCTTCTCTTTGAGCAGCCCGATATCCTCCTCCAGGAGCTTCTGCGCGTTCTTTACGCCGGAGGGGCTCGTAAAGACGATGGTATCGACCTTATCAACCATGGCCATGAAACCCTGCTTGTCCGTATTCTGCGGCAAGGTCGTTTCATAGACGAGGATCTCGTCCACGCGTGCGCCCCTGTTCGTGAGGGCTTGCGTGAGGTATGGCCGCGCCCCGCTTGTACGGGGGAGGCACACCCTTTTGTTGGATAGGTCCCTGGATTTGAGCATATCCACGATCCCTTCGGCCCTGAACTCCTGCGCCATCCCGTCAGGCATGATGCCATAATATTTAAGGGCGTCTCTCGTCTTGGGGCCGATGCAGTATACTTCTTTGCCTGCGAAAGCCCGCGTATCGAGGCCGTTTGCAAAGATCTGTTCAAAAAACAATGGCACGGCGTTCTGCGAGGTGAAGACAAACAGGTCATAGCAGGTAATATCGGGCGTTTCGAACGGCAGTGGTGTGATCTCCACAAGGGGGTAGAGGTAAGCCCGTGCGCCTTGCGCGGAAAAGAGGGAAGCGGTCCGGAATGCCAAGTGGCTTGGCCGGGTAATGAGCACAGTCATGCCCGCGAGGGGCAGATCGGGTTTTGTGTATAGTGTCCTGCTCAGCTCAACCGCCTTGCCGACTACCATGATGCACGGGGATGCAATCTGGTGCTCCTGG
>CAYGXB010000316.1:0-3833 GCA_964353605.1 uncultured Bacteriovoracaceae bacterium | reverse complement strand
GGAAAACATAAAAGAGGCAACCAGCCTTCACTTTGAAGATCTCTTGGAAGCGGGCGAAGAGCTAAAGATCTTATCTATTTCTGAGTTTGAGGTGCAGCCTCTTGCGAAAGCGTCCGGTTGTTAGCGGCGAGAAGCTCATCAAAGTGTTGAGCCGATTAGGATAGGAAATCATCCGGCAGAGGGGAAGCCATGTCCGACTGAGAAAATCAGCGGCGGCAGGAGACCACAACATCACTGTTCCGTTGCACGATGAGCTGGCGAAGGGCACATTTAACGATATCTTATTCGAGGTATCCATCTGGAATGGGATTTCGGAGGATGCCTTGATGGAAATGATTGAAGAATCGTAGGCGAACCGATGAGGCAAGCCTTTCTCACCCGGTCGGGCCCCCCGCGCAGTCAGCCGTCAGAGCGCTAACCTATCCAGCGACCGGGGGCCCGGGGCCCGCGTGCGTGACGCGAGGGCGCGCGGGAAGCCGGTCTGGCCTGAGGGCCAACGGCGCAGTAGCTCGGCATAGAGAATTTGAACTCGCACTATCCAGAATTAGATTCGCAGTCTGCTGCTGCAATAATCTTTCGGTTTATGATAGAATGGGGTAGAACAGATCCAATGATTCTCCCGCGATTTAAGAATCCGATTGGTATTCGGCAAGAATCTCCTGGATTTTGACCTTAAGCACGGGCAAATCAGCAGAAACCGTATCCCAGATTTCATCTAAATCCACTCCAAAATATTGATGCACCAATACATTCCGCATGCCGATGATGCCTCTCTAGGGGATCTCTGGGTGGTTCTTCTTCATTGTGTCCGATAATTGATTCGCAGCTTCGCCTGCGATCTGAATGTAATAGATGATCCATACCTGTATAAGCTCCTCTTTGAAAAATTCCCTTTCACCTTTTGCGGCATGCTTCTCAATATTCAGAAGAGCATCCAAAATGTCCAGGAGCCATGCTCGATCATCCCTCAAAGCACCACCGCCTCGTTCAGAACGCGATCCCGGACACGCTCTCGCAAGCCGCGGTCGCTCACCACGTCGACTTTGACGCCCAAAAGCTCCTCAAGCTCTTGAATTAGAGCCGCATGCGCCAGCAGAGTCGTACCACGCCTAAATCCCACAAGGAGATCTATATCGCTTTGAGAGTCGGCCTCACCTCGGGCCACGGAGCCAAAGACCCGGACGTTGTGAGCCCCATGCTTGGCAGCGATCCTGAGGATCTCATCGCGCCTTGATTTCAGGAGGTCGTTAAGATGCATTTGCGATATAATCATATCCTTTCGATAGATCAAGGCTTCGAGCCTAAAGAGTAAAGGAGGCTCAGAGAGGATCTGCCATCAGCGGTCCGTCTGGGCTGCCTTACGGTCCGCCATGCGGGCCCGCTTGCCCGGTCGGGCACCCGCGCGCGCGCCTGGAGCCGCCACCGATGGCCTTTCAGGCAGAGGCTGCCAATCGGACCGGGCCGTCGGGAGAACGCGCGACGGGCACGGCATCGCTCATCCGGCACCGCTGGCCGCGAGCGAGCGCCAGCAGGCCCGCGTGCGTGACGCGAGGGGGCGCTGAAGGCCCTCAGGCCGCTACGTACTGTCGAATCTCCACTTGTGCCCCGGTGCTAGCCCTTTCTTCTGCATCCTTGAGCAGCTCGGCCGTAACCTTCTCATTGATGTATGCCTCTCCGCAATTTGGGCAGACTTGAGCAGGAACGCATTTCACGACCATTGTCAGGCAGTCGCGCTCAAAGGTAACTGTAGTTTTGCCAGGCTTCGTTGATGCTTTTTTGCAGATAACGCATTTCATTAAATCCTCTTCCTGCAATCCGGGTCCCATTCGGAGGGATCGGGCTCGTATACTGTGATTACTATTGTCTCCTCTTCGGTGGAATTATTGGCAGCCACGACATGAATGAGGCGGCCTTCGTAACGTCCCAAGAGCAAGCGACTCGGGTATGGAATATCATCTGGATAGTCCTCGATCAACTCTCCCGTCTCCAGAATGTATCGAACCTCTTCAGCGCTGATTTTGCGCTCGAACATTCGCTGGACTGCGTGAAGGCGATAGGTGATTGTTTCACTGCTCATAGCCAAGCCGTCATTAATTAAATATCATCTCATCCCATTAAACCTTTCCCGGTCCTGGAAAAGCTTTAGCCGTCGCTCCGCTGGGGCTGCTCGTTGATCCATCGCCTGGGGTCCTCTGCCTCGCCATCCGCCAGACGGGCCCGCATGCCCGGTCGGGCCCCCCGCGCACACTGAGCCGCCATCAAAGGTCGCCTGGGCAGGGGCCAACAAATCCCAATTTCCTCAATCGTCTAATGAGTTCTCGTCGTGAGACAGGGGAGAGCTTATTCAACAACGCTCACCGGTTCCGTTGAAACCATGATGGAAGCTCCCCCGATGGACGGAATAGATCGTCCTGTTCTGAGCCGGAAAGCTATCCAGTCTTCGAGGGCGCTCATGAGGCTATCCCGGCAGGCCTCCAGAGTCTTTCCTGAGGCCCAAACGCCTTGGAGTCCAGGGATCTCGCCATAAAATGGCTCTGGATCGTCGATGAACTCATAGACAGCTTTGTCCATTGCTGCTTTGATGTACTCCGCAAACATCGCAGAAATTGTTGTCAGTGATGAGATATAGCTTTTCGCACGCAGGTATTTCTCCAAAGCGCCGCCGCCCCGGTGCCGGGCTGCGTCGCCGCCCGCAAGGCGGGCCCGCTTGCCCGGTCGGGCACCCGCGCGCGTGCCTGGAGCCGCCACCGATGGCCTTTCAGGCAGAGGCTGCCAATCGGACCGGGCCGTCGGGAGAACGCGCGACGGGCACGGCATCGCTCATCCGGCAGCCGCTGGCCGCGAGCGAGCGCCCGCACGCGCGCATGACGCCAGGGCATGCTGGAGAACAAGAGCGAAGTTCTGGCAATTCGGGATTTTGTAGGGCAAAATCGTTTCAGAGATTTCTGAGTACTATGCTACTTCAAACCACTCCTTTCGACTGATTCCTGCCCGATTCAGGATTTTCCTTATGAGATCAACGCTGACATCATCACCCTGGTGAGGGTTGGGGATGAGCAAGAAAACACCGCCCTTAAACATGTAAGGATGCTTCTTGCCAGGATACGGGCCTTCCCATCCCAGCTTTCTGAGCCGTCTGGTCAGCTCATGCCAGGAAACTGGAACAAGTCCAGTCTGCAACAGCCATCGGCTCTTTCGAGACCTGTATCGTATGGCCTCCGATGGGCGGAACTGGGTAGCCCCACGCCAGGTGTGCCGCTATCCAGTCTTCAAGGGCTTCAACGAGGTTCTTTCGACATTCCTCAAGGGTCTTGCCCGTTGCCCATAAGCCCTGAAGCTCAGGGACCTCACCATAAAATGGCTCGGGATCATCGATGATCTCGTAGGTGGCCTTATCCATCGCCACCGGGATGTATTCTGCAAACATCGCTTAATTATTATCATTGCCAGGATAAATCCTTTCGCTTCGAAGAGCCTGCATGCACTCTAACAGTCTGGAAGCCCCAGGCTCCCGTTTATGGCCCCGTCGTCCTGGTGCCGGATTGCAGCCGTTCGCCATGCGGGCCCGCTTGCCCGCAGCTCCGGGGGGCGGGAGGGATGCGGCCTTGGCGGCGCGGCTGGCTGGAATCCGGTCGAATAGAGGTGGCCGGGACGCCCGCACGCCAGGGGGCCGGAGGCCCGCTTGGCGGCATCGTTGCGGTCGAGTGGGATCGCGGGTGGCCGCTCGTGGCCGGGATGCCCGCAGGCCTGGAGTGCCTGGGGGCCGCAGGATGCTGCTTTGGCTGCGAGGATGTCTGGCAGGAATCCGTTCGAGCAGGATGGCCGGGACGCTC
>CAYGXB010000315.1:0-3879 GCA_964353605.1 uncultured Bacteriovoracaceae bacterium | reverse complement strand
GGAATGCCAAAGAAAGAAATGCTTCACTACGTTCAGAATGACAGCTTTTTCAAAGCGTTACTTATGTCACCCTGAGCGCAGCGAAGGGTCGCATGCTTTGATTTTATAAAGATTGGTTTTTGAGCAACAGCCCGTTGACAGTAAACTTGTCAACAAGAAAGATCAGATCCCCTGTACTCTGACTAGGGATTGCTCTGTAAGAAGTTAATCAGTATCGCACTCACTTGTCCTGGTTTCTGGAATACGATACTGTGGCCAGCATCTTGGACGGCATGAAACTCAACCTGGGGAATCAGCTTCCGGGCGGTGTTGACCACTTCTTCTGTGATCTCCGTATCACGCGCTCCCCAGATCAGCAACACCCTGCATTTCTGTTTCCCGACGGCTATATAACTGTCTCGATGGTCACCGAGGGCATCACTGCGGATCATGGACAGTAAAGAGGACTGGAAGCCTTTGTAGGTGGTTTGCTCAGTAAAGAGGGCTGCATGGTGCTGGCCAAGACTTGTTCCTGCATACATGGTATTGGCGCGCTTGATTACAGTTCGGATGCCAATGATACGCCCAAGGAACTCGCCTATAAGAGGAGGACGGAATGCGCGCGGGGAGGGATAGTTGTAGACAACGGGGGAGATCAGGGCCAGTCGGCGGACACGCTCAGGGTGCTGGGCCGTAAAGTCGGTGACGATTGCTCCACCCAATGAATAACCTACCAGATCAAGCGGGTCGTGGAGGTTCAACGCATCCAAGAGCTCCAGCAACTGGCTTTGGTAGAGTGCTCGATTGTATGTGACACGGGGTCGATCAGAGTAGCCCCGTCCGTACATATCGTAACGGAGGATCCGAAAGCCAGCGGCGGTCAAGATCGGAGCCAACTCATCCCAGGTATACATGGGAACGGTTCCACCGTGAACGAGCACAACGACCTGCCCCTGTGTCGGCCCTTCGAGGGCATAGTGAGTTACGCCCCTGGAAAGGCGTACGTATGAACCGCCAAGCCGCGCGCGGGTAGCTTCATCCAAGTCCCGCTTCTCGGGGTTCAGGAGCAGATAGGGTGTGACAAGGATGATTGCTACAACAGCGACAAGTAACATGGCCCATCCAATTCTCATGACCCACCTCCAGATGCTTCAGCTTGTCTTTGTGCGTATAGCTGCCAAACGGCTTCGAGATGAGACGCGCGGCGCATGGGTGTACGAAACGCCGCACAGGACTTCGCAGCCGCCACCAGTCTGGTTGCCTTCCCATGGGAGACGCTGGCCGTTCAGGTCCATCCTTCCTCCGCAAGCGCATCGTGCAGTTCATCGGGGATATGCCGGCACCGGAACTCAAGCCCGCTGGATTCCGCGTGCGCCTTGCTGTATGGCATGCCATCGGCCATCCGATTTCTCTCATGCAGCTCATGCAAGAGCACAAAACCCCGCTCATTCTCCTCTATCGCATCGTCGATCCAAACCTCGCCGTGGGGCACAAACTCATAGACATGGTCGTGACCGCCAGCCGTAAAGTCGATGTCGAACACGCTCCGCACGAGCCGGCCTTTGACGATCCAGACGCTCACACCGTTCTCCAGCTTCTTCCACAAGCGTTCGTGCAACGCGCTGCTGTCCGGGAGATGCTGTCCATCGTGTGTCACCTTGCGCAGGTCGCCTGAGCGTCGCCGTTCCCTGCGCTCGACCCGATCCGCTTCGACGAGCGCTTCACCATAGGGCTTCCCCTTGGCCATCAGCTCGTGCTCCACCAGCAGATGCTCGATGAAGAATGGCCGCTCATCGTGCTCGGCCTCTTGATCGAGCCATAGCTCCTTCTCGGGGATGTATGCGTACCGGTAGTGCTGGCCGAAGTTCGTGAATTCCTCATCGATGTGGCCGCGTATGTAGCTGCCGTCAACGATCCAGACCTGCAGGTCCCCGCGTGTCTTATCCCTGCGGAGATACGGTGGTCTGTGCTGTTCGCTCAAAATTCATTCTCCCTAACCATATCCATCGAGCGACCGAACGGCTGAATGCCATGGCTGGTCTGCGATTACTGATTAACGAAAATGAGACTTTCCGTTTTGAACCCCAACATTTTCGCCTTGTCAATCAAACGATTCAGTACATCTTTATGCATTTCTGGTGTTCTCGACAGAATCCACAAATACGATTTATCTGGACCGCATACTAACGCATATTGATAGTTCTCTTTATCGAGTTCAATGATATTATAGCCACCATAGAATGGACCGAAAAATGATACCTTAAGCCTTCCTACCGTTGGCTTAATTACAAAATAGGCTTTTCCAACCGCTTCTTTCCATGCTTTCTTTTTGGGATCGTAACCTCTATTTATTACAAGAATACCGCCAGCATCTCTCAGACTGTAATGTGCGCTTATTCTTTCCAACCCTCTCTCAAAGGGGTGATCTAAGCGTGCGATTTCGTACCATATTCCCAGATAGCGATGGACATTGAATTCGTCCACTGGTTCCACGTTTTTTGGCACAGCCACACACCCCGAAAGAACAACGCTCAACAATGAAAATATTTTTTTGATCATGCTCCACCTTTGTATTGGGAGGCTAAAAATTATGATACAGAAAAATTTCTCTCTGCCCCCCCTATTGATTGCCTTTTGCAGAAATAGGCTTTTTAACGCATCCGGTTTTGATGTACATAGTGCACCCTCTACCAGGGAATAGTCAAGAATCAATACCGTATCAAAGGGCTCAGTTGGGAAGTATACATGCCGAGAGCGCTTCCTCAACCCGTGAGGAAGCATGTCAAGTCCATGCATGCCACAAGGCCGGAACCTCGAGGGGATGACGGTTGTGCTTTTTGCCGCTTAGAAAAACCAGCGCACGAGGGGGAGTTTGTACCGGTAGGGGATATAGCGCAGCGGGATGTCGAAGGCGAGGGTGTTGTGCACCACGCCCTTCCAATGGGTGAAGGTATCGAAGCTCGTCTTTCCATGGTAGGCGCCCATGCCGCTGTCGCCCACGCCCCCGAAGGGCAGGGTATGCGAAGCCACGTGCACCATGGCGTCGTTGAGGCAGACCCCGCCGGAGGAGGTCTCGGCTACGATCCTTTCCTGCTTGCGCTGGTCGCGGCAGAAGAAGTACAGGGCCAGGGGCTTGGGCCGGGCGTTGACGAAGGCGATGGCCTCGGCCAGATCGTCGTAGGCGAGCACGGGCAGGATAGGCCCGAAGATCTCCTCCTGCATCACAGGGTGATCGGGGCTGACCTCGTCGATGATGGTGGGTGCGATGTAGCGCTCCTCGGCGTTCATCTGGCCGCCGATGACGATCTCTCCCGCGCCGAGGAGGTTAGCAAGGCGCTGGAAGTGCCGGGCATTGATGATGCGGGCATAGTCCGGGCTGCGAGAGGGGTCGTCGCCATAGAAGCGTTGCACCCATTTTTTCAGCCTTTCGAGGAAAACCGGCTTGATTCCACGGTCTACGAGGAGGTAATCCGGGGCGACGCAGGTCTGGCCGGCATTGAAGAACTTGGCCCATGCGACTCTCTTGGCGGCATAATCGAGGCGGATATCGGCATCTACGATGCACGGGCTCTTGCCGCCGAGTTCGAGCGTGACCGGAGTCAGGTGTCGGGAGGCTGCCTCCATGACGATCCTCCCCGTGGCGGTCCCGCCGGTGAAAAAGATGTAGTCGAACTTCTCCTCCAGGAGAATCTTGGCAGCCTGGACGTCACCCTCGACGACGGCGAGGTATCCCGGATCAAAGGCCTGCGAGATGAGCTCCGCCATGAGCTGGGATGTAAACGGTGCGTATTCCGAAGGCTTGAGAACCGTGCAATTCCCGGCGGCCATGGCGCCCACGAGGGGGGCGAGGGCGAGGTGAAAGGGGTAGTTCCAGGGGGAGACGATGAGGACGACACCAAG
>CAYGXB010000314.1:0-3911 GCA_964353605.1 uncultured Bacteriovoracaceae bacterium | reverse complement strand
GGCATGAACCCTTGAATCCCGTAATCCCTTCCTTCAGTTCCCTGATCTGTTCAGGAGTATCGCTCTCCTGGATGCGCACGAGAATCCGGCTGGCGAAGACAGCCTCCGCCTGCTCAATGGGATACACCTCTTCGGCGATCATATCCACCTGGATGTTCTCCTCGTTCTTACCCTCTCCATGTTCCACTCGCGCCTTGATGATCACCGGCTCTTCGCTCATGATTGCGGATTGAAACTCACCATAGTATTTCGAGAAGAAGACAATCGGCGCTCGTCCGTATAAGTCCTCGAGCATGCCGCGGGCCCAAAGTTCGCCTCTCGGGTTTCTCCTGACATCCAGATTCTGGATGACACCCGCCAGGATTGCTTTACCCGAATTCTCCGAGAGGTTCTGGGTATTGACGGTCGTGAACTTCTCGATGAGCGTGGCGTACCCATTGAGCGGATGGCCTGAAATGTAGAAACCGAGACATTCCTTCTCCATCTTAAGTCTCTCTTTATCAGGCCAGTCCGGTATCTCGGGAATCACGGTCTCTCTCCCGTTGTCTTCGAATCCTTCCAAATTGAAGAGGGTTGTCTGGGCATCTTCCCTAGCTCTGGAGGCCTTCTGTGCATCACTGATAAGGGCATCGAGCACCTCGAAGAGGGCCCGGCGGTTTTTATAAAGGCTGTCGAAGGCCCCTGCCTTGAGCAGCGATTCGAGCACCCGCCGGTTCACTTTCGTTAGGTTGATCCTGTGAACGAAATCCCCGATATCCGCAAATCTCCCCTGTTCCCGCCCCTTGAGGATTATTTCCACCGCCCCTTTCCCGACATTCTTGACCCCTCCGAGTCCGAACCGGATCCCCTTGTCTGTGGTGACGAACTCCCAGTTGCTTTCGTTGATGTCGGGAGAAAGGATCGCCACGTTGTTCACCCGACATTCGGCGATGTGCTGGACGACCTTGTCCGTATTGTTAAGGTCGAGCGTGAGGTTCGCCGCCATGAACTCCTTGAAATAATGACACCTCAGATAGGCGGTCTGGTAGGCCACCAGGGCATAGGCTGCAGCATGGGACTTGTTGAAGCCATACTCCGCGAACTTCTCCATGAGGGAGAACATCTCAGAGGCGGTCTCCTTCGGTACCCCTTTTCTTATCGCCCCTGCGATAAAGTCTTCCCTATGTTTCGCCATCTCCTCGGGTTTCTTCTTCCCCATGGCCCGCCTGAGCAAGTCCGCCTTGCCGAGAGAATAGCCAGCCACGAGCTGCGCGATTTGCATGACCTGCTCCTGGTAGACGATGATGCCGTAGGTCTCCTTCAGGATGGGCTCCAGAATCGGATGGAGGTAATCAATCTTTTCCCGGCTGTGCTTCCGCTCTATGTAGGATGGGATAAGGTCCATGGGGCCGGGACGGTAGAGCGCCACGGCGGCGATGATGTCCTCGAACTTCTCGGGCTTCAGCTGTCTAAGCATCTGTCGCATGCCGGCACTTTCGAGCTGGAACACGCTCGAGGTATCCCCATCGCCGATGAGCTTATAGGTCGGCTTGTCATCGAGGGGTGTCGTGTCCAGATCAAGTGCGATCCCGTTCGATTTCAGGATTTCGAGGGCCTTGTGAATCACCGTCAGGGTCTTCAAGCCCAGGAGGTCGAACTTGATGAGCCCGACGCGCTCGAGCCGTATCATGTCGTACTGGCTGATGGGCATGCCTTTTTTATCCACATAGATCGGCACATGATCCGTAATGGGCTGATCATCCGATATCACCACTCCTCCGGCATGGACCGAGGCATGCCGACTCAAGCCCTCGAGGGAACGCGCGATATCTATCAGGCGTGCAACCTGAGGATCATGCTCCAAACGCTCCTTCAGTCGTGGCTCTTCTGCCAGGGCCCTGTCCAGGGTCATCTTGAGGTCATTGGGGATGAGCTTGGCAATGGCATCAACTTCGGAGAAGCTCAAGCCCAAGACCCTCCCCACATCCCTGACCACGGCCCGCGCTTTCATGTTTCCGAAGGTGGTGATCTGCGCCACAAACCGCATGCCATACTTGTTCTTGACGTACTCAATAACCTCGTCCCGGCGTTCCTGGCAGAAGTCCACATCGATATCGGGTAGGTTCTTGCGTTCAGGATTTAAAAAGCGTTCGAATAAGAGACCCCAGCGAATGGGGTCGATATCGGTTATTCCGAGGGCATAGGCAACGAGTGAGCCGGCCGCGCTCCCCCTCCCGGGACCGACCGGTATGCCATGGGTCTTGGCATAATTGATATAATCGGCGACGATGAGGAAATAACTCGCAAAGCCCATGGACTCAATGACCGAAAGCTCCCCCTTGAGCCTTTCTTGATAGTCGCCCGGGATCTCAGCCATTATGGCATGCAGTCCTTGCCATGCCTTCTCTTCGATGAGTTCTTCGAGACTCTTGCCCTTTTCCACCGGAAAGACGGGGAAATAATATTTACCCTTGGGAATCTCGACATGGCACCTTTTCGCCACCTCTTCCGTCATCTCTAGCGCCTCGGGAATGTGGGCAAAGGCGGTTTCCATTTCCTGTGGGCTTTTTAGATAGAGCTGGTCGGTATTGAAGGTCATGCGGTCTTGGTCTTGGATGGTGTTCTGAGTCTGGATACAGAGGAGGACCTCATGGGCCTTGGCATCGGTGGCGTTTAGGTAGTGGCAGTCATTGGTGGCGACGAGCGGAAGCGAATAGCGCCTGGCCATATTGACCACCAGAGGATTCACCTGGTCCTGATCTGCCAGCCCGTTAACCTGGATTTCGAGAAAGAACCGGTCATCGAAGGTTGAACGGTAGAAATCGAGGGACTCGATCGCCCGCTCCTCGTTGCCCCGCAGAAGCCAATAGGGGATCTCGCCCTGGAGGCAGGCGCTCATGGCGATCAGTCCCGCGTTCAGTTCCTGCAAGGCCCTTCTGTCGATCCGCGGCTTGTGGTAAAAGCCCTGTTCATGGGCGATCGAAGTGAGCCGCATGAGGTTTGTGTAGCCTTCATACGTACTAGCTAGGAGGATCAGGTGATAGTACCTCGGCAGACCGTGGATGACCTCCTTGACCTCCATGCCGGTCGGCGCCACATAGACCTCGCACCCGATGATGGGTTTTATGCCTGCATCGATGGCTTTGTCGTGGAATTCGACCGCCCCGTACATGACACCATGATCGGTAATGGCCACGGCGTTCTGGCCGAAGGCCTTCGTCCGTGCTATGAGGTCGTTGAGCCGTATAGCCCCATCCAGGAGGCTGTACTGCGTATGGCAGTGCAGATGAACGAAGCCCATGGTTTTAAAATTCCAGCTTGTAGTTGGGGGCCTCTTTCACGATGATCACATCGTGGACATGGGATTCCTTCAAGCCCGCTTGGGTGATCTTGACCATCTTGGCCTTCTTTTGGAGCTCATGTATACTCCTGCAGCCGGTATAGCCCATCCCTGCCCTCAAACCACCCATGAGCTGGTAGACGTTCTCGGAGATGCGGCCGCGGTAGGGCACCCGGCCCACGATCCCTTCGGGTACGAGCTTCTCGAAATCGCTCACCTCCTCCTGGAAATAGCGGTCCTTCGATCCCGCCTTCATTGACTCCAGTGATCCCATTCCCCGATATGACTTGTAGGTCCTGCCCTGGTAGATGATGAGCTCGCCGGGTGCCTCATCCGTTCCGGCGAAAAGGGAACCGATCATCACAGTCGATGCCCCGGCGGCGATGGCCTTCGTGATATCGCCGGAAAACTTGATACCGCCGTCGGCGATGATCGGGATATTGTATTTCTGCGCTGCCTTGGCACAACGCATGATCGCCGTAATCTGCGGCATGCCCACACCTGCGACCACCCTGGTCGTGCAGATCGATCCCGGTCCGACGCCCACCTTCACCCCGTCCGCTCCCGCCTCGATGAGGTCGATGGTTGCCTC
>CAYGXB010000313.1:0-3912 GCA_964353605.1 uncultured Bacteriovoracaceae bacterium | reverse complement strand
CTTCCGCGGCCAAGAGAACGACCGCCGCAAGGGAAAAGAGCACAACAAAGGGAATTATCCTCCGCAAACGTTTCATGCCACCTTCCTCCCCATTACCTGCTCGGCGATGGTTACCGCCATGGATTCCAGCTCGGGCTCAAGTTGTCTCTTGGCCGTCTCTATCTCGCTTTCCACCTGTTGCCGGATCTGAAGGATGATCTGTTCTGCGTTCTTGCGCGCCTCATCGATAATGGCATTGACCTGATCTACCGCCTGCTTCCTGGTATTATTCTTGATCGCCAGCGCCTCCACCTTGGCAAGCTGGAGCTTCTCATTATAGACGGCTACGAGCTTGTGGCCGTCCTCAATGAAGTCTTTCACTTTCTGTTGACCATCCGCTATCTTCTTGTCCCGTGCGTCAAGGATCTTCAGAATGGGTTTATAGAGGATCAGATTGAGGATGAACATGAGGACAAGGAAATTGATCATCTGAATCAATATGGACCAGTTCAGCTCTATCAAGATATACCTCCCTTGCCCATTGTATCAGGCATCTCCTGCTTTATCCCAACCAGTCGCCATTCGTTCCATCCTCCTCGAGCAAGAAATGCTTGAAAAAACCGTTTTCACCCCACTACTAATAATGAATGGCTATTCACTCATTTAACCGCATAACACCTACCATTTCAAATCACATGCTGTCAATATTTTTATCCCCAGCAGCAAATCGGGATACCTGCCATAAGGGCACGCACACTGCAATAGCAATATTATTTCATACCATATGAAGGCTTCCTCTTCAATCGTAAATATCATGGCAAATATCATAGCTTATAAGCCCACGATGGTGCGTGCTTGAACAGGGCAATAAGTTATGGTAGGCTGTACGTGTGTCTGGTATGGAGAGCAGAAAGCTTACCCTCAAACGGTATGATATCTCGTACCTGAGATTCATCTTTGAGGGTTATGACGGACTGGGAATTATCAGCACCGTCGAACAGCAGCAGGCGCAATCCTTAGTACTCTATCCTGCTTGCAGACGAGCTACGGTGCTCGAACTCCTCCAAGCACTGCAGGAAGAAGGGATTATCAAGGAGGTCGGTGAGGTATGAAAGGGATAAAAACGACAATAGGATACATAGTGATTCTGTGCGCGCTCTTTTTCCTCTTGGGCATGTCCGGTTTCGGCGGTTCGGCAAACCAGCCTTCGACAACATCCGCATTCAATGCCAAGGTTTTGGATGTCGCCAGCAATGAAGTAGAGATCACCTCGGTAACCATCGATGGAAAGACCACCTTCGGCGGGTATCTGGGGAAGGGCAAAGTACAGATCCCTTTCGAGAACATCACCCATATCGAGATCTCAAAGGGCAATGTATGTGTAACCCTTATGAACGGCGGGCAGATATGCAACCTCAAGACGAACGAGATATCCAGGCTTTATGGCAATACCTCATTCGGGACCTATCAGATTGCCCTCAAGGATATCAAGGGGCTGGATTTCGTTAAGGCCAAGAAGTGAACGCCCTTGATATCATCATCCTTATCATCCTGGCATTCAGCATTATCAAAGGTCTCCTTCAGGGGTTCCTGAAGGGGATCTCATCGTTAGTGGCCATCCTCGCAGGACTTTTCCTCGCGAAACGCTATTACCTCCCGGCTTCTGCTATGCTCGTAAAATTCCATATCCCTGATCCGAAAGGGCTGACCGGCTATCTCATAGTATTTCTGTTGTTCTATTTCGGTATCAAGCTCATCTTTTTTCTGCTCCAGCGGTTATCCAAGCGCTCGGGACTCACGGCAGTGGATCGAGTGCTCGGCTGTCTACTAGGCTTCCTCAAGGGCTCGCTCTATGTTCTGCTTCTCGTCACCCTAGTGCAGGTGGCTTTCCCTAAAGACAGCGCCTTCATCATCCACGCCAAGCTCCTTCCCTATTCGAACAAGGTACTTTCGTATACAAAAGGCCTCATACCGCAAGGCTTTCAGGCCAGCCTCATGAAATCCGGCTTAGGAAAAAAATGAGACATATAGAAGCCGCCGCCACAATATGGAGGGCTTTTAAAAAAAGTGGGGGCCTCCTCTGGGCAACAACCCTCACCTACACAGCGCTCTTCGCCATTGTTCCCCTCATAGCTGTGGCTTTGTCACTGTTCAAGGCCTTTGGCGGGTTCGAAGACATCCAGAGGAACACTCTCCCCATTCTATTCGACATGCTCGATCCCTCCCGCAAGGTCCATTTCATGCAGTTAATCCAGAAGTATGTGAACAACATCCATGCTGGGGCCTTGGGATCAATTGGGACGATCGTTTTTATCCTGGCCTCCATCCCGCTCTACATGGGCGCGGAGAGGGCCATAAATACCTTATGGGGCAAGAGTGAAGACCGGCCTATATGGATCAGATTTGCCGTGTGCTGGGTTATCATCACCCTAGGCCCCTTTGCCATAATCGTAGCCTTGAGTGGCCTCTCTTTCATCAGCCGTTTCCTTCCGGGGCTCCCGTTCATGAAATCTATAAAAACCATCATGGTTATATTTATCATCATGGCGCTCTTCCTGATCTACAAGATTGTGCCGAACACCGCGGTCAGGAACAAGCCCGCATTCATCGGTGCACTCGCCGGTGGTTTCTCCTGGATCCTCGCCTATCACCTCTATCAGACCTATATGATATATGCCACGGCATCATTCAATATCTACCGTTCCCTTGGCGCCATCCCGGTTTTTCTCCTCTGGATCTACATCAACTGGATCATCCTGCTCGTTGGCGTCCAGATCACAAAGTATGTGCAATATCCCGGTATGGGAGACGGCGATGGATATAATACCCCCACCAATCTCTTCCTCGCCTCTGCAGAAATGCTGAAACTGCTCTTTTCCGGCATGAATAACGGTGTGTACTACACCGAGGCGATGCTCCTGCGTGATTTGCGCTCCCCACCGGAGGTCACTTCAACCGCAATTCAGCGTTTGAGATCGGCTGGCATCGTCACCATGAAAGGGGACATCATCCTCCCGGCATTGGCAATGCAGGATATTAAGATATCAAATCTCATTGAGATCTTTCTGGGGCACATTGAAGAGGATGTCTTCAAGAGGCTTTCCATTGACATCCCATCACTCAGCGAATACTCCCTGGCTGATCTTTAAGTAGTGCAACTCACTCCTCATTGCCCTCCGGACTTTCTTCTTCAGACTCGGCGTTTTCTTCCAGGACAATATCTTCCATATCGAGAATATATTCCTCGACCTCACCTTCACCAACCTTGAGACCACCGGACTCTTCAACCTCCGGTCTGATATCGGCCCGGCCCTTTCCGATCACGCGCTTACGCTTGCGCTTGAGCATCTTCTTGTTCTCTTCATTCGACTGGTCCTCGCCACACCTGGGACAAATCGGGTTGGGTTGGTTGAGATCGTAGAATTTGCAACTACACTTATAACACTTGTATCTCTTTCCAAGCTCGCTCACATAGTACTCCTTGTTAGGATACTCGTTTATGTTTCAGTAACAGGGTATAGCTGTTTGTCAAGGAGAAAATAAAAGCTCAGACTCCCATCCCCATCCCCCCGAGTCTTCGGAGGGGATTTGACATCCGCTGGCAGGAGAGGAACACACCATATCGCATCCCTCCTATCAGCGGACCTTGGGCATCCTTTAATCTCCAGGAAGGGTCGGGGTGTTCAGCTTAACAAAGGGCATTTTCATTTGACTAACACAAGATGCTTCATATAATATCTGGCCGCGATGGAGAAAGGATATTGCAAGGCATTCCTGTCTGGACTCATTATACTCCTCTTCTCTGGCATACTGCAGGCGAAAGCTCAGGAGGAGATGTTTCCTAGCCAACCGAAGAAGGCGGTCGGCGTCATCATCCCCTTGAGTGGGAAGTGGAAATCCGTAGGCCAGAAGATCATCCAGGGAATCGAGCTC
>CAYGXB010000312.1:0-3912 GCA_964353605.1 uncultured Bacteriovoracaceae bacterium | reverse complement strand
TCAAGAATCAACGGGTTGTTGCCTAAAGCCGTTAACCCTTAAAATGCAAAATCAAGATTCTTCACTTCGTTCAGAATGACAACCAAAAACAATGCCTTAAGATGTCGCCCTGAGCGCAGCGAAGGGTCTCTTGCATCAAATCTTTGGAGAAAGGCGTTTGAGCAACAGCCCGTCAAGATGACCCCTTTGTTCCTGATGAGATAAAATTCATTTTTTAGCGTTGCAATTCTCCCTTGACTGAACTCATCTTGGCGATTATCCTATAATTATCTACAAATTCAACTGGAGGTAAAAATGAAAAAGTTTTGCAAATGGACTATAGTTCTCAGCATTCTGGGCGGCATTGGATATTTTGTTTTTAATAAGTTTTGTAAAAAAGACAATAGCTGTTGCAAAAAAGAGGCCTAAAAACATTATGGGGCAGATTTCTTGCCCCATTTGTCCATCATTCAAACTTTTAGCTGATCTGGCATCTCTTGCGAAAGAACAAAAATGTGTCAGGTCTTGGCATTTGATAAAATTCCCTGAGATTGTTTTTTAAAATTGTCAATTGCCAAGGCCTGACACCTACGTCTGCTGTTCGTGTGGTTATTTACATATAGTCCATGGCCTTGATGGACAAGGCCTCGTTGACCCCGTCTTCGATCATGCTTGCCCGTGCGTCGCGGTACATCTTTTCGATGGGGAATTCCTTCGCCAGGCCATACCCGCCGAATATCTGCATAGCTTCACTTGCAACCTTGGTGGCTGTTTCAGTGGAAAAGCATTTGGCAGCCACGGCATGAGCCACGGCCGGTGAAAGGGGATTATTCAGATTATATAGAGCCATCCTGCGTACGTTCGCCCTGGCTGCCTCCACCAAGGTGAACATCTTCATGAGTTTCAGCTTGATGGTCGGATGCTCGCATATGGGTACCCCGCCCTGAATCCTCTGCTTTGCATAGGTGAAGGCCTCATCGAAAGCAGCCCTGGCAAGGCCGGCAAAGACGATTGCCATGCCGCCGTTGACCCTGGCAAGCCCCTGCCCCCCCAAGGCATTGATGAGGTCAGGGTACGGAATGACCATGTACTCCTTCGGAATCAGGACATCTTCGAACATGATCGCCCCCTGGTTCAACGGCCGCTGGCCCATCTTGTCCAGCGGCTTTCCCCGGGAAATACCGGGAAGATCGAGGGGGATTATCGCCAGTCCCTGGCCCTGCATGCCCCTTAACGGATCAAGCCCAACATGAAGGAGCGCATGGGTGGCGATGGTCCCGTTGGATACCCAGGCGGATTTCTCGCCATTTATGACGTATTCATCGCCCTTGAGCACTGCCTTTACCGAGGGACCGCACTTGGGGTTGTTGCCGCCGATGCTCCAGTCGGTGCCGTGCTCAGGCTCGGTGATTGCCCAGCAGCCGATCATCTTCCCTTCCCTGTCCTCACAGAAATCCCGAGCGAGCTGCTGCATCACAGGAGTCGGAAACATGGCAGCAGTATTAAACGGCATGCATGACACGCCCAGGCTAATGGCCAAACCCGCATCCGCGTATCCGAGCTGTTCGGCAATGAGCACCATGTTCATGGGATCATTCTCTTCGGCCATGCCGCCACAGGCTTTAGGGATCTCCATGGTGTGGAGACCGAGCTCCCGGAATCCTTTGAATACATCCCAGAGCGCCGAGCCGCTTGCTATCACCTCCTCCGGGTTGGCAAACTTGTCCAACCGAATGCCGACCGGCCGCATGACCTCCATACTGAACTTCTTCACCTCATTCAGCATGGCCTGGGTCTCATTGCTAACGTTCATATCGATATCACGGTAGGTCATAGGTCCGACTCCTTTACGTTCGTCGGGGATTGTGCTTCACAAAAGCATGCATAGATCGGAAACGGCTCTTGCCGGAATAGTCTGTACAGCGTCTCTACTTCATGTCCCACTTCAGGAAGGCAAAAGGCGTGAACTGGAGGAAGTCAACCTCAGCAACAACCTTCCCACCGAGCATGGAATTGTCACCTACGGTATACAGCGCACCGAGCATCTTCACGACCTTGACCTCGGCCCAGGGGTCATAATCTGACGGCTTCAGGGTGATCTCTGCTTCTCCGAACAGCATCTGCTTGGGCCTGAGGACCGTTTCCTGCCTGACGAGGCGCGGGTTATAATCGAACGCGCCGCCTTCCGGAGCCGGGAAGTACTTGAAGTTGTACGAGATCCCCTTTATCGATCCGTCTTCGCCTGCGGCCATGCTCATGAGTCTCTCCTGGGCCTGGGCATCATTGAACTTGCCGGTCAGCCTCGCCCGTACTTCCATGAACCTGACCCCGCGGCGCTCGGTCCAACCGCTTACCGTCTCTCCATGCCGGGTAATGTCGATATCCGCTATCTTCTTGGGGAACCCGTAGATCTCCCGTCCACCCGCCATGGCAATGTCATTGGTCACCGGCATGGCCAGGCAGTAATTTCCTTCCTCGCCATTGTAAGAGGCACGTATGAACAGGGCGCTCTCCTTGTAGACGACATCGAAATTGGTTCTCGGATAGTTTGCGACGAATGCCATGGCGATAGGCTCTCCGGCAGGCTTCAATGGAGCCGGCAGCAGCCTGGCGATAATCTCAGGCTTGGTTTCCCAGAAGACGGTGAACATCTCGGCATCGTAAAAGTCGGCAGTTGCCCTCATGTTGGCCATAATTTCCTGAAGAGATTTTACGAAACCCATCAGTTATCCTCCTCCTTCAAAAATTATGCGCTCAGAGATTGGTCATTATTGCTTGGCTCATCTCAAAATGCAATCTCATAATTATGCAATTTGTCCCGACTCTTTGATAATATCCCCTATGAACTCGATAGAAATATCACTCTGTGAATCGTTAAGGCGGCCTCATGGAGGAGGCCAAGGAGATGGTACTTTAGCGATCCGGCAGGAGATCCCTCCTTCGATCCCGCATCATTTCGTCTCTACCCTAAACTTGAATAGAGGCACCATCCTAGCGAAGAAGGCCGGTACAAATTTTGTTCAATATGCTCAGAGATGACTCACTCACATCGTCATGAACCTACATTTTAATCCCTTTACTTCCCTATGGCCCAGGACTCCTCACGGGGGTCGGCGCCGCCGATAAGCTTTCCCGTGGCCGGATCGCGCATGATCGCGCACACTGCGCTGAAGCTGTATTCCCAGTCGTCCTTGACTTTGATGCGGTATCCCATTTTCTTTAACGCATCGCCCGCCGCGACAGAGAGCTTGCGCTCCAGCTCGATAGTACCCGGTGAATAAGTATGCGGCGAGAAGGAATCCGGCCAGTTGAGTGACCGGAAGCGCGGCTGGTTCACCGCCTCCTGGGGGTTCATCCCGAAGATTACAATATTGAGAAATGCCTGGACGACAGCCTGGGTCTGCATATCTCCGCCGGGCGTGCCGATGGCCATGAAGAATTTGCCATCTTTGAAAACCATGCTGGCGTTGGGGGTTATGGTGGGCCGCTTCCCCGGCGCAAGGGACGATGGATGCGCCGGGTCCAGGCGAAATTGCGTCATGCGTATACCGAGCGTCAGCCCGGTGCCGGGCACCATGGGGGATTGCGGGAAGTCGCTCGGCGTGAGAGACACCGCGTTGCCCCGTTTATCCACCACGCAAAGATAGCTGGTATCCTTTCCATAATCGTTGCCTTTTTCCTCAGCATTCATCGCCAGATCCTGTAAAGGTGCTGCCGTTCCCGTATCCTTGGATTCAAAAAGCCAGGGATTGCCGTAGGGCGGCATCTTTCCGAAAGCTTTTCCGGGAGTCATCATCCTGCGACGCTCGGCGGCATATTCCGGACTCAGGAGCCCGCGGATGGGCACCTTTACAAATTTTGGATCACCCATGTATCTCTCGCGGTCAGCCATGGCAAGCTCAATGGCCTGGAGCACCGTGTGGATATATTCCG
>CAYGXB010000311.1:0-3924 GCA_964353605.1 uncultured Bacteriovoracaceae bacterium | reverse complement strand
TGTTCCTTCTATCGTTATCTGACCGCTGGTTTTGATCTCGATCGTAGCCTGCTCAATTGCTATGTAAGAGCCACCTACGCTTAGAGTGATATTTTGCATTGCCTCAATCACCACATTTTGGGCCTTAAGATAATAATCACCCCCTGTCTGCTCTGAATGGGCAGCCTTGAATACCTCAATGACGTCACCCTGAACTGTAAGAGACAGACTTTGTGCGACCTGCTTGGCTTCCTTTCCTTTGACATCGAGGTGACGATCTTTTCCGATGTCTTCATAATGATCTATATCAACAGTCTCATGGCGCTCATTCTTAATATGTTCTATCATGTTATTCTCTACCGTCAGGTGATGGTCATGGTTAATGGTTTCGAACCGATCATTCTTGACACGCAGGTCCAGGTTCTTTTCAGCCTGGATGAAGATCTGTTCATCACCCTTCTTGTCCTCAAACCTTATCTCATTGAAGCCTCCGCCTCCCTTGGTGCTGTTTGATTTGATGGTGCTCTTGGTCATCTCATCCGGCAGTTTGTAGGGTGGGGGGTTGGAAGCATTATAGACGCTGCCCGTGATCAGGGGCCGGTCAGGGTCGCCCTCAATAAAACTCACAACCCCCTCGTGACCTATCCTGGGTATCCAGACAGCACCCCACCCGACGCCGGACCAGCCCTGCGCTACGCGTATCCAGCATGAGGTCTTTTCATCATTCTTTCCTTCACGATCCCAGTGGAACTGGACCTTCACCCTACCGTGCTCATCTGTATATATCTCCTCGCCCGCCGGTCCGGTTACTATGGCGGTCTGTACTCCTGCAATAACCGGCTTGGGAGTAATGAGCGGCGGTCGGTAGGGCACATCCAGGGGAATGCAGGTGAAACTGTTGGAATATGCAACTGTCGACCCTTCCCCTGATCCTCCAATAGGTTCTGTCACCCCATGCCACACCGAGGTAAGGGCATAGGGTTTGTTATTCAATTCATTTCTGGTGTAATCCTGAAGGGTAAATCGGTAGCCGCTTGCAAAGGCCCGGCAGTTGCTTGTTCCGCTCAGAATCGTTACTTGGGCTTCCTCTGCCTGCATGCGGATATTCGCATATTGGTCGCCTTCATTCCTGGTCTCGTACTCGCCGGGAAAATCATAGAGCTCGCGATCACCCTGACCCAATGAGATCTTGGTAGGGACCTCCACCTGAAGATTGGTTACGGGCATAAGGAAGTTATAATCCTTGGTCGTGTACTTGCCAAACCGGATTTCTTGCATCCACCCAAGGGTGTTAATCATGTCCTCATCCTCTATTCCTCCTACGGTTAACTGGCACCTAACGGTATCCTGTTGAGGACAGGGTTTATGCTCTTTGGGGGAATCAGCGAGGACAAGTGCATGCTTTCCATTTTCGTGCTCATAGAAGTAGTATATCCCTTCCTGCTCTAGGAGCCTTGTGACAAATTGGAAATCTGTTTCGTGATATTGTACACAATAATCCCAAGGGGTGTATTGCTCTGACAAGCGCATCTGAAAGTCGTTGAACCCTTTATCATGAAAGATCTTCTCTACGATCTTGGGTACGGAAAGATTCTGGAAGATTCGGGAGTTCACCGTCCTGGTGAGATACCATGGCCAAGGCACCATGGTAGCACTATAGTAGGCCAGTTGGAGATTTTCTACAGTTGCTCCGATACGCTCCTGGGAAAACCGGGATATAATGCCGTTAAAATAGCGGACTGATCCATTTGCCAAGACAATCGATACCGTGACCCCATTACCAATAATATCCTTGAAAGTAATGTCGCTCTTTTCTGATGCAAGTTGGAGTTCGAAACTGAAGGGCATGGAGATCCCTTCTGTGCCCGAAAATCCCACGAGCAAAAGTACGTCCTTGCCAAGGGGGGTTTTAATGGACAGGAACCGGTTTTCTTGGGTTATTGTCATATTAGTGCTCCTCGTTCGATACCATTAACAGCTCACTCTCTACCTTCCCATCTGCCTGCCAATCTTGTTGGTGGATCAGCAAGTGACTGGAAACGCACAAGTCGGGCAGCATCTGTGTCCTTGATGGTTGCAATCGGCATGATACCTTTATTAAGTATGATCTCAATTGCATCATCTGTGAGCAGGACCTCGGCACAGGGCTTCAGCCTTGATTCGCCATCAATCCTGTTTATAGAAAGAGGGAGGCCTTCAATGTCATGGACAGAGCCGGGGGTCATGGACCATCCTTCACGGCTGAAGGACTCTGCC
Organism: uncultured Bacteriovoracaceae bacterium; assembly: GCA_964353605.1. GTDB lineage: Bacteria > Desulfobacterota > Desulfomonilia > UBA1062 > UBA1062 > CAYGXB01. Next base: position 1,689 of record CAYGXB010000311.1, on the reverse strand, counting down.
AGAAGATATGCGCACATAAACGCCGGATTGCCCCAGAGGTAGTGCTCATGCTGCAGTCCATCGGACATCTCTTCAAAATCAAAGACATCAACAGGGTCAGAATCCTTGCCATAGGGCAGGCGTAACAGGAAACGGGGAATAGCAAGTCCTATATAAGTTGCCTCCGGGAGATGTCTCAAAGCATCCCACTCCAGTTCAGCCTCATGATCTGGAACATGTTTCCAGACAGCGTGATGAGGTGTTTTGTATAAAGACTCACAACCGATTAGTTGTGCCTCGGCATGGGTAAGGAATGGGGCGCCTGCGAGGGCTGCGATTTTGCCCATCCGTCCCAGGACCGCCGCATCATCATAACCAAAGGTATAATTTCCAATCAGTACCGCCCAGGGCGTTCCTCCCAGGGTTGAGACAACCTCTTCCACAAAGAGTTTATATATGGCCGTGAACATAAGGTTATCATCTGCCAGAAGATCAGCGGCAAGCTCTTCCTGAGAGATGTCGAGCAGATAGATACTGAGCATTTCATCCGTTTCCACACGCGATACAAGGAAGCGGATACCTCTCCAGGCTGACTCCACGGCCTGAAAGGCCGGGTTGTGCAGCACCTCCGCCATGATCAGTGAAACGATCTCATCAAGTGCTGCCTTCAGTTGATCCTTATCCGGGTCTTCCCTGGCGACCAGGTAGGGCTTCACAATGGTGTTTACAAACGCATCCAGGTCTGATTGGCCAGTCGTGCCCGGCTCTCTTGTCGGTCTCTGGAGTGTCTCACCGATCATTTGATCAAGGATGCCGCCTTCGGGCCGGACAGTTTCCTTCAGGGGCTGTTTTTTTGGTTCTGTTTTTGGTTCATCATCTCCAGTGAGTTTTCGCAATTCACTTAGAGCAGTGTTAAAGGTGCGGGGATCGTCGAGCTTGGCCCTTGTATCATTGAGTGACCGGAATATCTCCAGTCTCTCGAACAAGCTCTCTGGATGGAAATCATCAAGACTGGCGAACTTACAATCGAACGATGCCCCCTCATGTTCCAGACGGATTGTCACTTTCAGCTTCTTTAAAATCTCATCAATGTTATCCCTGTCTATACGAAGAGGCCTGCGGCCTTTCAGGGACTCCAAGATCCCGCGGCTTGCCCTGCCGCTGAAATCTCCCATGATGCAGATCCTGAAGGGTGTTCCGGGCTCAGGTCGAGCATTGGTCAGGTCCATAGAGGAGACGACCTCGAATCCGATGGAACCGAAGGAAATTGGCTTTTTCACGGTAAGGGTTATACCTCCTGAACACTATTTTAAGTCATTATTGCTGCGCTGAGATTCTTCGCTTCGCTCAGAATGACATGTTGTGTCATCCTGAGTCTTGCCTGGTATATAATGTTGGGGTGTTGGAGGACTCCAGAATTTAGTATCTCAAAACATCGATTGTTATACTGTCTCACTAAATCATCCTCTCGGATTTTTCGTTTCGCTCAAAATTACATGTCCCTGTCATCCTGAGTGAAGCGAAGGATCTCAAGTCATAGGATCTGGTACATTTTTCATAATGGCCAGGTGCATCATTTAACCGAGATTCTTTCCAGAGCCTTCGCTCTGTTCAGGCCCTGCTCAGAATGACACTTGGGAACAAGCTTGCTACTTATTCGCATATTTCTTCTGTGCGTTCACTACCCATTGCTCACAACTCAGCTTATCT
>CAYGXB010000310.1:0-3925 GCA_964353605.1 uncultured Bacteriovoracaceae bacterium | reverse complement strand
CAAACCCCGTAGGCCCCCTTAAGACCAAAAAGGGGGGAGGATTCAGATTTTTCAATCCCTCTGCCTGAGAGTGAGGCTCGAGGCGCAGAGGAGAACCATGCCGTAGATGACGAGCACGCTGAACTGCTGCATATACCCGGCAAGGGTCTCCAGTTCTTCGATTATGGGCTTCAAAGTTTTGAGGGCATAGGTGAGCGGGATGAGGTAGGATATCCAGCGGATGCTCCACGGCAGGCTCGTGATGGGGATGATCAGGCCGGAGCAGAAGATTGTGGGCAGTATGAAGAGCGGGATGAACGGGAAGATCTGGGCCTCGGTCTTGGCGAGGTTCGAAATCATGATCCCCAGCGCGATCGAGATCATCGAGAGCGTCCAAAGCACGGCGAAGATCGAGAGCATAAGCTCCATGCCGTAGGAGAGCTTGAAGAAATAATCCACCTCGATCATGATGAGGACGGCCTGCACCGTCGCCAAACCGGCATACCCGAGCAGATAGCCGAGAACGATCTCGCTTCTGCCGAAGTTGTTCACGAACATACGCGTCAACGTCTCCTCTCTCCTCTCCCGCACGATGACGATCAGGCAGAGCACATAGGATGTGAAGTGCACGATGAATGCGGTGATGAGGATATCGAACTGTTGCGGGTCGGTGAAGAGGCTCACGGGCAAGGTCTTGATGAAGACCTTGAAGAGATAGATGACGATAAGGGGCACGCTCAGGGCCAACAACAGGAAGCGGTGGTCGCCGATAAGTTGCCGATAGATCCGGCCGGTTATCGCCAGGGTATTATTGATCATGTCCTTTTTCCTCAATCAGTTTCAGGAAGATCTCTTCGATGCTCTCAGGTCTCAAGACGATGCCCTCCACCTCGGGGCTCAAGCCGAACCCGGCCAGAAAACCAGATAGAGATGCTGCGTCTGACACGATCTCCGTCTCAATGGATGTATGCATGAGCTTGAGGGTTACCTTGGTATTCCCCTTGGACATGATTTTTTCCGGCGTGTCCTCCACGATCAGGTGACCTTCTCTGAGGATGCCGACCGTATCGCAGAGCAGCGGCTCGTCCATGAGGTGCGTCGAGATGAGGATGGTGGTGCCCTTGCTTGCCAGATTCCTGAAATGCCTCCAGAATCCCGCTTTCAGGATGGGGTCGACCCCGGCGGTGGGCTCATCGAGGATGAGGATCTCTGGCGCGTGCACGAGGGCGCAGGCGAGCGAACAGCGCTGCTTGAGACCGCTGGAGAGCGTTTCGACCTTTCTCTTCGCCGCCTCGGCCAGGCCGACGAACCGCAATGCCGCATTCACTTTTTGCTCGAGTTGATCGACCCTGTGGGCGTGGGCGAAAAAGGCCACGTTCGCTCTTACGCTCAAGTCGCCATACACCGCCGGTACCTGAGGCATGTAGCCGACACGCGCCCTGACCGCTCGGGCGGATCCCGGCATCGGATGTCCCAGGACTTCAACGGTCCCGGCGTTCGGCCTTACCGAACCGACGATGGACTTGATGAGGGTAGATTTCCCGGCGCCGTTCGGCCCGAGGAGCCCGTATATGCACCCTCGCTTGACGGAGAGATCCACACCCTTGAGGGCATGCACCTTGCCGTATCTCTTCATCAGACCCTTTACGCTGATGGCCGTTTCCATACGGGCAGTATCCTTTTCCATGTTGCTGCAATGTAAATGGGGATTCTCGTGCTGTCAAGCAGGGATGACCGTTGGCCCTGAATGCCAAGGTCAGGTAATGAAGAACAACGCTGAGCTTGGGGTGTCGTGGCTATACGAAAAACCTCTTTACAAGCGAGGAAGAGCTTGCTAGATAGCCTCACCCACACAGGCAATTTACAGCTGAGAGGAAGGAGAGATGAGCACGCAACTGAAGAAAGAGGTCGAAAGGCGCAGGACCTTCGGCATCATCAGCCATCCCGATGCGGGCAAGACCACGCTCACCGAGAAGCTGCTCCTCTTCGGCGGGGCGATCCAGCTCGCGGGGGCGGTCAAAGCGCGCAAGGCGAACCGTCATACAACCAGCGACTGGATGGCAATCGAGAAGGAGCGGGGCATATCGGTCTCCACGTCGGTCATGAACTTCAACTACCGGGATTACGAAATCAATCTGCTCGACACGCCCGGCCACCAGGACTTTTCCGAAGATACCTACCGGGTGCTCACCGCTGTGGACAGCGCGCTCATGGTGATCGACAGCGCCAAGGGTGTGGAGCCGCAGACCGAGAAGCTCATGGAGGTCTGTCGCATGCGCAACACCCCCATCATGACCTTCATCAACAAGCTCGACCGGGAGGGGCTCAATCCGCTGGAAGTAATCGCGGACATCGAGGACAAGCTTCAGATCGAGTGCATTCCTATGACCTGGCCGATCGGTATGGGAAAGGGCTTTAAGGGGGTGTATAATCTCTATCGCCATGAGTTGCACCTGTTCATGCCGGGGGGCCAGACGCGCAGGATGGACGGGATCGTCATCACCGACCTCTCTGATACAAGACTGGACGAGCTCCTGGGGAGCCAGGTGCAAAGAATGCGCGAGGATGTCGAACTCATCGAGGGGGTGATCACTCCGTTCGACAGGCTGCAGTACCTGAAGGGCAACCAAACACCTGTGTTCTTCGGTTCGGCCATCAACAATTTCGGGGTGAGGGAACTCCTCGAGACCTTTGTGGAGATGGCGCCTGCGCCGAGGTCGAGGGCAACGCATTCCCGGGATGTTTCGCCCTACGAGGAGCCGTTTGCCGGGTTCATCTTCAAGATCCAGGCCAATATGGATCCGGCGCACAGGGACCGGATCGCGTTCCTGCGGATCTGCTCCGGCCGGTTCGTGCGGGGGATGCGGGTGATCCATCACCGGCTGGGGAAGGAAGTAACCCTCTCCAATGCCACGATCTTCATGGCCCAGGACCGGACCAACGTGGAGGAGGCCTATCCGGGTGACATCATAGGTTTGCACAATCACGGGACGATCAAGATCGGAGACACCTTCACCGAGAAGGAGCCGCTCAAATTCCTGGGGATACCGAACTTCGCGCCTGAACACTTCCGGAGGATTTTACTTCGTGACCCGTTCAAGACCAAACAACTCCAGAAGGGGCTGACTCAGTTGGCGGAAGAAGGGGCGATCCAGATATTCAAGCCCATGTTGAGCAGTGATTACATCATGGGCGCGGTCGGGGCTCTGCAGTTCGAGGTAACCATGGCGAGGCTCAAGGCCGAGTACGGGGTGGATGCGGCGTACGAGCCGGTTGAATGCGAGACGGCGCGATGGATCGACTGCGAGGACAAGCGTCGACTGAAGGAGTTCGAGAAGCGCTATCAGCCCAATGTGGCCCAGGATGCCGAGGGGCATCTGGCGTATCTGGCACCGAGCACTTGGACGCTCACGTATGTGCAGAAGCAGTGGCCGGAGATTGTATTCCGGAACACGCGGGAGCTGAAATGAATGGATAAGGTGGCGGGTTTTGAGCAGCTGACGCCCGATATCATAATCGGAGCGGTGGAATCTGCCACGGGTAAGAGGATGACGGGCATGATCCTGCCTTTGCCGAGTTATATCAACCGGGTCTACGAGCTTCAGACCATGGACGGTGTGCGGATCATCGCCAAATTCTACCGTCCCGGGAGGTGGAGCAGGGGAGCGATCCAGGAGGAGCACGAGTTCATCCTGGACTGCGCGCGAGAGGAGATCCCAGCAGTCGCACCGCTCATGCTTGCCAGTGGGGACACCATCGGCGATGCGGGTGGGATCTTGTTCGCCGTCTTTCCGAAGAAGGGTGGCCGGGAGTTCGAGATCAATGCTCAGGACGATTGGCGGAGGATTGGCAGGGTCATTGGCCGGATCCATAGCGTGGGGGGGAGAAAGAAGGCCTCGGCGCGGATTCGGCTGCATCCACAGGTTTCGACGGACCGGGATATCCG
>CAYGXB010000309.1:0-3925 GCA_964353605.1 uncultured Bacteriovoracaceae bacterium | reverse complement strand
CAGATACTCCCGAGATACAGGGGTGTGTTGTACCAGGTGCGGCCGTACCGGCAAATCCAGTACAAGCCAAGGAATATGACGAGGGCCGAGATAGTAGACATGTGCATCAACATTGCCGGGCCAGATCTGGATACCCTCAAGGCGGAAGCGGCAACAGGGAGAATAACCCCGGCATGGAAAGGTCGGGTTTCGGGATCGCCAGTTCAGATATACCGTGCCACTATGTTCACCTATGTGGTGAGTGGGTTGACCGAGAAACCGATCTTCATCGCCCAGGTGGAACTCGCCAAGAGGCTGGGGATGCCTGATGACGAGATCCTTTCCCAGATCATCCCCATTCAGATGCAGTGGTACCTGGGGTTGGGTTCATTCATGGATAAATCATTCCCGTACACCTATATGCCGAATTATCCTGATATACTGATAGTCTGGATGAACGAAAAGACCGGAGGGTAATACATGGTGCCGGGAGCGGGACTTGAACCCGCACGAGCGCACGCTCACTAGACCCTGAACCTAGCGCGTCTGCCAATTCCGCCACCCCGGCAGCTTGCCCTTGAAAACCAAAGGCATTTCCCATATACTGATGAACCTTACGAATGTCAAGGATCTATCACGGATGGAAATAGTTTGGGGAAATGATTGCATAGAGGCTGCACGGCTGACCAACCCGGTGGTCACCATCGGCAATTTCGATGGTTGCCATAGAGGGCATCAGGAGATTTTCCGCAGGACAAAAATCCATGCCGCACATATCGACGGCGTATCCGTTGCCTACACCTTCAATCCCCATCCTGCCTCCGTCGTCCAGAGGAATTCCCCTCAACTCCTCTTCTCCCTCGAAGAAAAGATCGATGCGATCAGGGATTGTGGCTTGGATTTTCTCGTGGTCGTCCCGTTCACCCGTGAATTTGCAGACATGCACCCGGATAAATTTGTCGATGATATCATCCTCGGCCGTATTCGAGCCCGTGGAGTTGTCGTCGGTCATAACTTCTCGTTCGGCAGGCAGGCTATGGGTGATTTCGCCTACCTGAAAAGCATCGGTGAAAAGAAGGGCTTCTTCGTTGATTGCGTCGAGCCCGTGATCCATAAGGGCATGGTAGTATCCAGTACCTGTATTCGTGACATGATACGCTCCGGCGATGTGGCTGAAGCGGCAAAACTCCTGCCTCATCCGTTCAGGCTCCAGGGGACGGTTGTGCACGGTATGTCGAGGGGCAGGACCCTTGGATACCCGACAGCGAACATCCGACCGCAAAAGTACCTCATCCCTGCCTACGGCGTTTATGCCGTCTTTGTCTATAAAGGGACGAAGAAACTGAAAGGCGTGGTCAACATCGGGGACAACCCTACCTTCGGGGATGAGGGGACTTCTATCGAGGCCTATATTTTTGATTTTAAAGATGAAATCTACGGAATAGAGATCACCATCGAATTCATCGAGCGGCTGAGAGGGGAGATACGCTTCGAGAATAGTGAACATCTCATCGACCAGATACAGAAAGACTGCCGCGCAGCCAAAGCAATACTGTCTAAGGAGGAAGGTACGGCAGCCTTCTGAAATACGGGAACCCTATTCTATGGAAACTGCCTAGATAAAACCATGAAAGTCTTCGCCATCTCCGATCTTCATCTGGGTTTTGCAGTGGAAAAGTCCATGGATATCTTTGGTGAGCACTGGAAGGACCACCCGGAAAGACTGAGACAGGAATGGGTAGCTAGGATAGCCGATGACGACCTTGTGCTCATTCCAGGTGATATCTCGTGGGCGATGAAATTGGATGAGGCCTTTAAGGATTTGAGATTTCTCGGGGATCTACCCGGTACCAAGATCATCATCAAGGGAAATCATGATTACTGGTGGCAGGGCAAGAAGAAGCTAAAGGAGGTCCTGCCTGCTTCGATAATCCCTCTGCAGAATACAGCCTTCGTGCGAGGGGATATAGGCATTGCCGGCACAAGGCTCTGGATTGACCCTGATCTCCAACTTGAACAGACTAACACAGCGGATATAAAAATATTTGATCGTGAGCAGGGAAGGCTTGAGAACTCTTTAAAGGCTCTTCCCAAGGGAGTGAAGAAGAGGATAATCATCACCCATTTTCCACCCATTTCACTTGAGGGCAAACCCGGAAGGGCATTTCAGATAGCGCAGGAATACGGATGTGATATCTGGGTCTTCGGACATATGCACCTCTATAACCTGGATTATACGGGTTTTAATAGGACAATCAACAAAACCCGCTTCGTATTCGTATCCGCCGATTATCTCAACTTTCAACCCGAATTGATCCTGGAAGCATCTGAATAAAGATCGGCCTTGTGCTCTCCAATATTGTATGATTATCATACAAAGAGATTCATCTACAAGGCAAGCGTATGGAGAAAAAAGAAATCGGCATATCCCGTATAGAAAAATCGCCTGATATACCGAGTCTGGTCGCCAGACAGATCGTGGATCTCATCTCAGAGGGGAGGCTCAAACCAGGCGATAAGTTGCCGAGTGAACATGAAATGACCAACCTCTTCGGCATCAGCAGGATATCCCTGCGGGAGGCCATGAAATTCCTGGAAGCTAAGGGCTATATAGAATCCAGGGACAGGAGGGGAAAGTTCGTTAGATCGGTGGTGGATACTATGCGGTCCCCAATAGAGGAATTGATATCCATAGACCATGCAAAGATATGGGAACTCCTCTACGTCAGGAGGATCATTGAGGCCGAAGCCGCATACCTGGCGGCAAAAAACGCAACGGATGATCAGGTAAAGCAGATGAAGGAGATCTCGGAAAAGGCCATCCAGATGGGGATCGATACACTCCTGAATACAAAGGAGGGGGGAATCTTCTACACCATGTTTTTCGACATCCTTGCCGATTCTACCAGAAATACCGTATTCATGCACCTGAGAAGAACGATTACAACAATCCTGAAAGGTGCCTTCCCTTACAGCAGGAAAAAGCTCTCCACAATCAAAGAGAGTTCAAAAGAGATCTTCTCTCAGCTCATCAGGATATGCGATGCCATCGAGGAAAGGGATCCTGAAGCAGCCAGGATGGCAACCATCGAACACATCGACTATATCGAAAAATCCTTACGGCAGGCCCTGGGGCAAACGAAATAGCAGATCCATCCTGACCATAGGCTGCGATGGGTTATAGGTGATGAGCTCCTCTGACAATATAACAGCACGGAAGATACACAATATTCTCCATACCGTGTTGATCCTCGCCATGATGGCCACCCTCTTCAGTATCCTGGGCTGGATCATGTTCGGAACCGCAGGGCTGTTTTTTGCCCTTATCCTCGTTGGAGTCTTCGTTATTTGGAGCCCGAAAATCTCCCCACGTCTCGTCCTGCGCATGTACGGTGCAAGACAGATCTCTTATAAAGAAGCCCCCGGGCTCAATGACATCGTCGGTGTACTCTCAAGGAGGGCGCATTTGTCGAGTCTTCCTAAACTCTACTATGTGCCGAGCAGGATCATGAATGCCTTCAGCGTTGGAAACCGGGATGATTCAGCCATTGCAATTACTGACGGAATCGTCCGGTTTCTGAACTGGAGGGAGATTGCGGGCATCCTGGGACACGAGGTCGGCCATATACAGAATAATGATCTCTGGCTCTACTCCATCGCCGATGTCCTTTCCAGGATCACTTCGCTCCTTTCGTTGTTTGGGCAGCTCCTCATTGTCCTTTACTTCCCGCTCCTCCTCTTTTCGCAGATGCGCATCTCTTTGCTGTTTATCGTCCTGCTCATCTTCGCGCCCACATTATCCATTCTTATGAAGCTATCCCTGTCTAGGACGCGCGAGTTTGATGCCGACCTCACAGCTGTTAAACTTACCGGCGATACCCTTGGCCTTGCCTCGGCACTGAAGAAGATGGAACAGTATCAGCGAAGCATCTGGGACGCCCTGTTC
>CAYGXB010000308.1:0-3925 GCA_964353605.1 uncultured Bacteriovoracaceae bacterium | reverse complement strand
GGTTATAGTGGACTGCCCTCTTGAGATCCCGGTCGCCCAGGGGGCCTCTTGACAATGCGCGCCGGATGCGCTCCTCGGTCTGAGCTGTAAGCCCATCTGCATCGATGGGGTCGAGCTGCTGCCGGACGCGAAGCTGCCAGTCCATGATAGAGATGACCTTCTCCACGATATCAAGATCAACCGCTCCCTTGCCCTCGCAGGCTGCCAGCAAAGGCATGAATCGCGTGGCATAGGTGTCCAAGCGCTTGCTATGGAGCGACGTATCGTGTGTCATGTACCAATCGTTGTAAGCGGCATACGCATCTTGGTTTATGGTCATGATTTTGGGATACTCATATGCCTTCAGGATCTCCGCTATCGCATAGCGAAGCTCAGACTTCGGCAGCTCGGGGATCTCGACCGGCAGGGCAAAGCGTCTTTTTCCCATACCAGGCACAAGAAAAATCCGATTCAGGAAGCCGATATCTGAGAATGAAGGGTCCCAGGTTCTTTCCCAGGTCGGGATTGTCGATGCTGCGAGAAGGCTCAGATGCACGTTTTCCAGCGATACCTCACTATTCTTGGTATAGTTTTGGTAGTGATTCTCCTCGAAGAGGGAGTTCACCATTGAAAGCAAAACGCTCCCCTCTATCCGGCATTTGGAGGAGAACTGCCGGAACTCATCATACACCAGGATGAGATGCGGGGCGTTTTCCATCCGCTTAGCTAGGCCCTCGGCGCTGCCGACGCCAAAGCAGGTCGCCAGGCCCTCAAAAGGCCTGAAGAAGTTGACGGTTTTGGAAATGGCTGTGGACTTCCGGTCGTCGGCGGACGCCCCGAGTAGCAAAACATAGAATCGCGGTTGTTGGTGGTTTTCGGTTTTAAGTGTAAGCCTGCCTGAAAGCAGGGCTCCCAGGCAGACCAAGAACGAGAAATAAAAGAATTCCTGGCAGGGTTCGAGGCTGGCAGAATAGAGCTTTGAAAAGTCCCCGGCTAGGCCGGACATGATCCCCTCGGGCAGGACAAGCGGCCTGTCCAGCATCTCATGCGGGATCTGAACCTCAAAGATTCCTGCTATCCTTTGATCTAAGAGAATGTTTTTCAAAGTGAGCAACGCAATGCCTTCATCCTCAAGGACGAAGCTTATGAGGTCGTAATGGGGGATATTGCCCCTGAATTGCGCAACATGGTAGGCCGCAGGGATGGAGCCTGTCACCAGGGCTTTCTGCACAGTTCGGATTAGCTCGCCTCCTTCCTTGGTCGTGTCTACCGGCATGATAACCAGGGTCTTGCCCCTGCATTCCGAGGGCAGGCCTCCGTTGCCATTATAGAGGGAGGCTGGGAGATTCAGCCGCTTGAGGAGGTCGTAATCGGCGGGCCGATGTGCGAGAAAGGTTGCGCCTTCAGGCATCGTTATCCTTGGTTTCCCTGGTCAGGGCGTCTTGCAGCCGTGCGGCCTCATCCGGTTTCGGGGGTATGCCGCGCTCAAGTAAAGAGATTCGCCATTGCGGGATATCTGATTTTTCCGCCAGCTCAGCCTGTGTAAACTTGCGTCCTTGTCGTAATAATTTAATATCGTCAGATTTCAACATGTTTACCTCTTGCAAATATGCAATCTTAAGTTTATGGGTAGCTTACAGGGAGAATCACAACGAGTAAACTCCGCAAAAAGTTGAAAAATCGCAAGCGTAAACAAGGGGTTGGAGCAATCACCCGCGCAATCGGTTCTCCGCTTAAGAACTACCCCCGCGCTGTTTCGCCGGATACTGTGCGCCGGGCTTTACTCAATGGCACCCTGCCTTCTGAACCAAGGACGACCGCAAGCGAGGCCTATCAAACGCATGTAAACTCGCTGCACCTGGCCGACCCAAACGTTGACAAGTTTGGTATCAAGGACATAGCCGATCACCTGGGTATGCCCGTTTGGCGGGTCAAAGATGGCGTTGCGGCTGGCCTGATTCCCACAGATAAGGTTTTTGGCCGGTATTACTCCTGCTCAAATTCGCTGGACGCATATAAAAAAAAGGGAGGCGTTTAGCCCCCCTTCTTAGGTCAACTTGGTGGGCACTTTGGTAGGCATTTTCTTATCAACACCCCCTAAATTCCCGCTTTTGCTTTCTATATCATCTTATATCATCGATTTAGCATAGACCCGCGCCACTGCTTGCGTTGTCAAGTTCATATTGCATCATTCGTTATCATTCCTTATCATACCTGCTAGATCTGCCTGTTCTCAAGACAGAACGATATATCCATCTTGCTCACTGGTTTGTTTTCCTATATTGAGAAGCGAAAGGCTTGAGCAGTGGAGGGCATATGGCAGCAAAGATATTAGAGAAGAAGCAATTGTCAGAAAACGTGTTCATGCTGATCTTTGATGCCGAGCAGATTGCACGAAAGCGGAGACCGGGCCAGTTCGTCGTGGTCAGGATCCATGAGCAAGGGGAACGCATCCCTCTGACCATTGTCGATGCGGACCCAGAGAATAAAACTGTAACCGTTATTTTTCAGGTCGTGGGTAAATCGACCGCCCACCTCTCTAACCTAAACGTGGGGGATGAAATCCTCGATCTCGTTGGCCCCCTTGGGAGGCCCACCCATATCGAGAAGGTAGGTACGGTGGCCTGCATCGGAGGGGGCGTCGGCATCGCCCCGGTTTTTCCCATCACCCAAGCTTTAAAGCATGCCGGGAACTACGTATTATCCATTATCGGGGCACGGACCAAGGACCTCTTGATACTCGAACCCGAGATGCAGGCCGTATCGGATGAGATGGTTGTTGCAACTGATGACGGTTCCTACGGCTTCCACGGCTTTGTGAGCCAGGCGCTCGAGAGTAAGTATCTCCTGATCGGGAAAAAGATCGACCAGGTCGTCGCCATTGGCCCTGTTCCCATGATGCGGGCGGTGTGTGATGTGACAAGGAAATACAATGTGCCGACGATTGTATCGCTCAATTCCATCATGGTGGACGCCACCGGGATGTGCGGTGCCTGCCGGGTGAGTGTCGGTGGAAAGACCCGTTTCGTTTGTGTGGACGGTCCCGAGTTCGATGGCCACCAGGTGGATTTCAAGGAATTGATCGATAGACAACGCATTTATCTCAGAGAGGAGAAGGAAGCATACGATCACTATTGCTCCTGCAGGCAACAGGTGAGAGGGTAAAACCATGGATGCGAAGGACAGGATGAAGATATCCAGGCAACCCATGCCTGAACAGGACCCGAAGGTGCGGGCACGGAACTTCGATGAGGTACCGCTGGGGTATACCCCGAATATGGCCAAGATCGAGGCATTGCGCTGTATACAGTGTAAGAACAGACCATGCATGGAAGGGTGCCCGGTAGAGATCGATATCCCGGGCTTTATCGCTTTGATCGCCGAAGGTGATTTCCTCGGCGCCATTAGGAAGATCAAGGAGACCAATGCCTTACCTGCCGTATGTGGCAGGGTATGCCCGCAGGAGACCCAGTGCGAGGAGCTCTGCGTCAGGGGCAAGAAGGGTGAACCGGTGGCCATCGGGAGGCTCGAACGGTTCGTTGCGGACTATGAAAGGGCCGCGGGATCGGTCGCCATTCCCGAGATCGCCAAGCCTTCCGGCAAAAGGATCGCCATCGTCGGATCAGGCCCTGCCGGTCTCACCGTTGCCGGAGATCTCATCAAGCTCGGTCATGAAGTCACCATCTTCGAGGCCTTACATATCCCCGGCGGTGTCTTGGTCTATGGCATCCCCGAATTCAGGCTCCCCAAAGCAATCGTTGCCGCCGAGATCGATTATCTGAAGCGGCTCGGGGTGAAGGTCCAATCATCGCATGTCATCGGCAGGATCGCTAGCGTGGATGAACTCCTCTCTGAAGGCTTCGATGCTGTTTTTCTCGGCCTCGGTGCGGGTCTGCCTACTTTCATGAACATCCCTGGTGAGAATTACAACGGCGTCTACTCGGCC
>CAYGXB010000307.1:0-3928 GCA_964353605.1 uncultured Bacteriovoracaceae bacterium | reverse complement strand
CCGACATCATCCCCTCCCCGGGCTTTGATCTCCTGGATCTGCGCAACGAAGCCTCTGGCGCCCTTGGCCCCGGGATTCTTGATCATGCCCTCATCCACAGCCGCCCACATTGCGTGGAGGGTGGGAAGCCCCTTGCCCCGGGCGTAGCCTTGGAGCTGGGCCAGGGTCTTGGGACCGATGCCCCGCGAGGGGGTGTTGATGATGCGGGCGAGCGCTTCCTCGTCCTGTGGGTTGGCGATGATCCGCAGGTAGGCGAGCACGTCCTTGACCTCCCGGCGCTCATAGAAGCGGATGCCGCCATAGACCGCATACGGGATGCCGAGCCGGACGAAGTTCTCCTCGATCACCCTTGACAGGGCGTTGATGCGGTAGAACACCCCCAGCTCACTCGGGCTCAATCCGTCTTCGATCAAGCGCTGGATGGCATGCGCTACCCAGAGAGCCTCCTGCTCGTCATCGGGGAATTCGCAAATGCTCACCTCTTCCCCTCCCAGCCTGACCGGCTTCAGCCGCTTCGGCGCACGGTAGCGATTGTTGGCGATCAGGGTTGCAGCGGCGTTGAGGATCCCCTCGGTGGAGCGGTAGTTCTGTTCGAGGGTGACCACGCGCGCTCCCGGGAAATCGTCCTTGAAGCGCAGGATATTGCCCACATCCGCTCCTCTCCAGCCGTATATGGACTGGTCGTCGTCGCCGACCACGCAGATGTTCTGCTCCCCGCCGATGAGCCCCATGAGCATGACATTCTGGGCCATATTGGTATCCTGGTACTCATCCACGAGGATATGCCGGAAGCGGGACTGGTATCGCTCCCCGATCTCGGGCATGCTTGTGAGCATCTGCCCCGGCACTTTGAGGAGGTCGCCGAAGTCGAACGCCCCATACGCCTGCTTGCGCTCTTCGTAGAGCTTGATCACCGGCGCCGGATCGAAGCTCAAATTGCAGGAGATGTGCCGGTAGTCCTTGAGGGTGTCCTTGCTCATGCCGATGAGCCAGGCGACGATCGCATCCGCCCCCCTGGAGGCCTTGATTTTGAGCTCCTTGATGCACTTGGCGACGAGCGCGCGCTGGTCTTCGGCATCATAGATGATGAACGCACGGGGATAGCCGATGCGATGGGCCTCATGCCGCAGGAACCAGGCGCCGAAGGCGTGAAAGGTTCCCGCCCATAGGCCGGGATACCCGTGATCGAGCATCTTCTCGAGCCTGCCCTTCATCTCGCCGGCCGCCTTGTTGGTGAAGGTGAGGCAGAGGATCCGCGAGGGCGGCACCCCCTGGCTGATGAGAAAGGCGGCCCGGTGCACGATGACCTTGGTCTTGCCCGAGCCCGCCCCGGCAAAGATGAGGAGCGGGCCGCGGATATGGGTGACGGCCCGGCTCTGTTCGGGATTGAGCCCGGCAAGGATATCCGTCATTTCACCCTCGCCACGACCTTGTCCCCCTCGCTGTAGGGCTTGCGGATAAGCTCCCCTGCCTTGGGCTGAAAGGGCAGGTCCAGCTCGAAGACCTGGTTCGGCTTGATGTACTGCACCGGTTGGCCATCGAGCAGAGCGCCTTTGAGGATGACGGTCTGGCTTGAAGAGGACGACGAGAGCCATTCGAGTTCCATGCCCTCGATGAGGGGATTGCGCGCTTCCAGGATCGCAAGGTCTTCTCTGAACCCCAGAACCTTGGCCGCCAGGTGATGGCTGTGCTCGTACCCTTTGAAGTCATAGTTGATCCCGGTGTGATCCGGCCGGCCCGTGAAGAACCCGGTGAAGTACTCCCGGTTGCTGATCTTCCTGATCTCCTCCCGCCATGCTGGTTTCATTGTGAAATGCTCGGGATCTTTCAGCCAGGCATCACGGGCCTGCCGGTAGACCGCCGTCGTCGTCGCCACGTAGAGGGACGTGCGGTTGCGCCCCTCGATCTTGAGGCCATTTAAGCCGAGCCGCATGACCCTCTCCCAGACGGGGAGCAGGCACAGATCCTTCGAGTTGAAGAGGAACGTGCAGCCGTCCTCTTCGAAAACCGGCAGGTACTGTCCCTGCTGCGAGCGCTCCACGAGGGCATAGTCCCATCGGCACGGCTGGGCGCATAGCCCCCGGTTCGCATCCCGTGCGGCCAGGTAATTGCTGATCAGGCAGCGGCCCGAGACGGATATGCAGATGCTCCCATGCACGAAGATCTCGAGCTCAACCGCTGTATGTTTCCGCATATGCGCGATCTCCGCCTCCGTGAGTTCCCGGGCCAGGATCACCCGGCTGACGCCGAGTTCCGCCCAGGCGTTGACAGCCATGGCATTCACCGCATTGGCCTGGGTGCTCAGGTGTACGGGCATGTCCGGCGCGAGCTTTCTTACCAGGGAGAGCACCCCGATATCGGAGACGATGACCGCATCGACGCCCGTTTGCGAGGCATGTTCGATGATCTCCGGCATGCACGCGATCTCTTCGTCGTGGGGATAGGTGTTCAGGGCGAGATAAACCCTGATCCCATAGCCATGGGCATGCGCCACGGCATCTTCGAGCTCGTCCGGGGTGAAATTGTCCGCCTTGGCCCTGAGACTCGTCGTGCCCGTCAGCCCCAGGTAGACGGCATCCGCGCCGTAGAGACAGGCTGTCTGGAGGGCCTCCCAGTTCCCTGCTGGTGCTAGAATCTCCGGTGTCTGCATGGCACAGTGGATATACCCCAAGGCCGTCTTCCATACAAGCGGCAATGCTATTGTCTCCTTTGGAGGAGCACCACGCGTTATATCCCTTTGTGGACAAGGGATGACCGAGTTTTTCCGCTTGACTAACGTTGCAGGCAGATATTAAGGAAGCCCTGTGCCCCCGTAGCTCAGTGGATAGAGCACAGGATTCCTAATCCTGGTGTCGCAAGTTCGATCCTTGCCGGGGGCACTTGGAAATAAGCCAATCAATAATATCTCCACTGTGAACACATGGGGGGTCCAAATTAAATGAGAAGATAATCATTCCAATGCTGGCTCGCTCTCTATAAAATCTCATTATCGAATGGACGTCCCCGCCGGTTCCATTATACACTCCGATTTCACATAAATAGTTTCTTAGAAACAGAGGAGGGAAGATCATGAAAAAGGTGAGCAAATTGCTATTTTGTTTGGTGTTAGGTTTCATCATGATGGGCAGTATTGTTTTCGCTCAGCAGGATGCAAAAGGATGCAAGGACCATCCGCTCTTTACCCGCATGCCAAATACCTACATCTATGACTGTAAGTTTACCGAATTTGACGCCCGGGATTGGCCTGATCCGGATACGCAGGGGAAAACGAATGTGAAAGTGGAGGGAAAGTACTATTTCATTACTTACTATAATCAGAAAGGTTTTGAGGACAAGAGAAGCGATCTTCAGGTCTCACGTAATTATTCGAATGCCATGAAAAAGATAGGGGGGAGCGTATACGAGTCCCGTGTTACCGACACCTATATGAAGCTCTTAAAGGACGGCAAGGAGATTTGGGCATATGTCGCTTCTTATCGTGGCGAGAATATCAGAATTGAAATCATCGAAAAAGAGGCCATGAAACAGGAAGTCACCGCTGATGCGAAATTCATGGCGGAGGGTATCAGCTCAACCGGCCATGTGGCCATCTACGGGATATACTTTGCTTTTAACAAAGCGGACATCAAGCCGGAATCTGAATCCGCCCTCAAGGAGATCGCAAAGCTCCTCGCCGGCAACCTCAACCTCAAGGCGTTCATCGTGGGACACACCGATAACGTAGGTGGTGTTGACTTCAATATGAAACTCTCCCAGGCCCGGGCAGGCGCAGTTCTGAAAGAATTAACCACCACATACAAGGTGAACCCGCAACGACTGAAGGCCTTTGGGGTAGGACAACTGGCGCCGGTTGCTCCGAACAAGACGGAGGAAGGGCGGGCGAAGAACCGCAGGGTAGAGCTAGTGGAGCAGTAATAAGAAGGTTCAT
>CAYGXB010000306.1:0-3961 GCA_964353605.1 uncultured Bacteriovoracaceae bacterium | reverse complement strand
AATACCCATTGATTCCTTGGTCCGTATTCGTTCCGCTGTCCTGCCCCATACGAGATCATACACCGCCACCATGCCCTTCCTCTCAAGTACGCTCCCGTGTAAAGAACCAAACAATGCGTTGTGATCCGCTCTACCCATCCTCCGTGGGCGGCGGGGGGCCACTATCGTATTTTTTTTCTTGACCGATGAATGATAGAACATGCACAACATACGTCTATGCTTTGGAAAAATTGCTTATTATCCATGCAGGTACCGCTTCTAATGCAGAGATTGCGCATGCTCATTGGCATTATTTCCTGCCGGTCAGGACATTGGAGTGCTCCTGTTGGACTGATGTGTTTAGCGGTGCTTCTTTTATCGTCTGTGTTCTGGGCGCAGAAGCCTTCGCCGCTGGCGAGCCCCAGTGAAAGTGAATGCACGCTGGCATATGCCACAGATGCAGGCCGGCTTCGCGAACAGAGAAACACTTTTGAAAATGCCGGTGCCAATCGGAAAGGCAGAGCAGACAAAGCGTTTGGCTCAATCGCTCCCTTAAAGAAGTCCGGGGCCAGCTTTGGAGCAGATCTGGATGTGCTGACGCAAGAAACTCGCCGCCTCTGGTACCATGCGCAGAAGGTTGTAGCCCAGTGGATGGGTGACACACGCGTCAAACGAATCGGCACGTATTTGATCACGTCTGAACAGCAGGAGCAGATGGACAGGTCCATGTTGCCAGGGGATATCATCATTGTTCGGAAGAACTGGTACCTAAGCAATGTTGGTTTGCCGGGTTTCTGGTCCCACGCGGCGCTCTATCTCGGAGAACCGGACAAATTCAAAGCGTATTTCGATGCACCGGAAGTAAGAACATACCTGTCAACGATTACCGGAAAGGAAACAACTTTGGACCAATACCTCCTGACCCGCTGTCCCAGGGAATGGGAGAGATACACCCGTGGTGAGTCCGATGATCCGTATCGGGTCATGGAAGCGATCAGCGAAGGGGTCGTATTCAATACCCTGGGGCATGTTGCCGGCGACTATGCCGCAGCGCTGCGCCCCAGGCTAGACAAGTTGGCCAAGGCTCAGGCCATCATCGAGGCGTTCCATCAATTGGGAAAGCCTTATGATTTTGACTTCGACTTTGCCACCGAGCATGCACTGGTCTGCACCGAACTCATCTGGCGTAGCTATCGGCCCGCTTTGGGGAAAGCAGGCCTCGATTTGCCGCTGGTGGTGATCATGGGCCGCAAGACCCTGCCAGCAAACGAACTGGTCCGGCTTTACGCCGAGAAGCGCAAGAGCCCGGATGCCCAGTTGGACTTCATTTTCTTCATCGACGCCATTGAAGAACAGCAGATCGCGACCATGTCTACGGAAGAAGAGTTTGCCAGGACCTATCTGCGAACCAAATGGGACATTGCCTTACCGTAAAACACTTCCCCAACGCTCAAGCTGATGTAACTCTCGGACCGGTAAAACAAAAAAAGTTCACAATTTTGCAGGACAGCAAAATATAATGTACCGAAGGTGCACCCGCATTGCAGAAAATGAGTCGGACTATTCGTGGCGGTATGCCTACGCCTTCAGCACTATGGTTATTGACACTCTACCATCGATGGAGCTAAAGAATGCATGTGTCATGGCTGACTTTCCGGCTTGATTCAAATTCTTGAATAGGAGAAGCAGATGAACCAGGTTATAAGAGCGCTGATCGTTATGGCCCTTTTTATACCCCTCACCGGTGGTGCTCATGCCCAAAATGATGTTCCAGGAAGCAAGGATTATCCCATGCTTGGCCGAATGACCGATTTTTATATCAGCTCTTACGAAGAAAAGGAATTCGACAGTCATGCTTTTACCGACAGTAAGGGCAATGACGTCAGGATCGAGGGACGCACATATATCATTCAATATGATATCAAGGAAGACGCAAAGGTTCCCACGCCCCTGCAAATCACCCGCAATTATGTCAATGCCATCAAGAAGCTGGGCGGTTCGGCCTACGAGTATACCGAAGGCACGGCCTTTTTGAACCTTATCAAAAAAGGCCAAGAGGTCTGGGTGGAGGTCTATGCCTCCGGAGAAGCATACGCCCTGACCATCGTAGAGAAGGCCGGCCTCAAGCAGGAGGTGTCGGCCAGCGATATGCTGAAGGCACTCAACCAGGCGGGGCACATCGCCCTGTATATCAATTTCGATACCGGCAAATCCACCATAAAACCTGATTCCAAGCCCGTGATCGACGAGATCGTGGCGCTATTGAAGCAGAATCCTGATCTAAAGGTCGCCATCGAGGGACATACGGACAATGTGGGCAACGCCCAATCCAACAAGACACTTTCTGAACAGCGCGCGAAAGCTGTGCTCGATGCCATCGTGAAACAGAGGGTGGATAATAATCGGCTCACCGCCGCCGGTTTTGGGGCGGACAGGCCTATTGCGGACAACAAGATGGAAGCGGGACGGGCCAAGAACCGCCGGGTAGAGCTGGTGAAAAAATAGATTGGAGCATGCGCGTACCTCTACTCATGATGAGACGCCTTGCTCGACAAGGATGCAGCTTTCAAAAAAACTATATCATCCATCACCGTGGTCTTCTGGTTGGCTAGATATCAGGTAGCGACTGGCTAGGGGAGCAAGAGGGGACACCCATTTAATTATAGAAAATGCATTTTACAGCGGCCTTGCATTACGCGAGAACTATGTTTGATGGCACATTGATATGCTCATCCTTGCTTCGGAATCGCGTCGAGGACAATGCATGAAAACGAAATTCCAGATCGAGGTCGCGCCGGAGAAATGCACGGGATGCCTGCGATGTCAACTGGCATGCTCCGAGCGGTATACGCAATCCTTCAACCCTTCTGCCGCGAGGATTCGCGTGGATTTGCACGGCGCGGAGTGCGACATCTCTTTCACGCCTGAATGCGATGCATGCGGGACCTGTGCAGAGCATTGTTTTTACGATGCCCTGATAAAACGGCCGGCAAAGAGGGCATCATGACGAACCGCGGGTTTGCGGGCAAGATCCTTTTCATAGACCTGACCCACAGGACGACTGAAAAGATCCCGCTTGATATGGCTCTGGCAGAGACATTCGGCGGAGGGTTGGGCCTGTCCATAAAGCTTGCTTATGACCGGCTGAAGCCCTCTTGTCAGGCCTTGTCTCCGGACAATCCCCTCGTAATCGGTGCGGGACCCTTCGTGGGGACCAACCTTCCCGCCTCCTCGCGCGTGTATGGGGTGACCACGTTTCCGGGCAGCGGGACGATCGGCTGGTGCGGAGGTGGCGGCGGCACGTTCGGCTGCTTATTGAAGAACGCCGGCTATGACCACGTAGTCATCGAGGGCCGGTCAGAAGCCCCTGTGTTTGTGAGGATCGTCGATGACGAGGTAGAGATCTGCGATGCCTCGTGGCTGTGGGGCACAGGGGTGGAGGAAGCCTGCGAGATGCTGTGGAGCCGGTTCGGAAGACCGGCCGGCATTATCTCCATCGGCCAGGCGGGTGAGCATCTGGTGTCCTTTGCCATGGCGTATATCGATCGCTTTTCCACCCTGGGCCGGGGCGGATTCGGCGCGGTGATGGGTTCCAAGAATCTCAAGGCGATCCTGGTCAAAGGGACGCACGGTGTTCGCGTGGCCGATCGAAAAGCCTACAAGGCCCTGAGCCAGGATCTGTTCCAAAAGATCCGGACCTATCCGCATCTCAAGGAATGGCAGGAGCTCGGGCTGCTCAAGTCCTTTCCAGCCATGCCGCTGGAGCTCTACCATGCGCTCAAGGTCAGAAGAATGGCCTGCGTCTCGTGCCCCATCGGGGACAAGGATCTGGTGAAGGTTTCCGGTGAAGGCTTTCAAGCATCTTTGCGATGTACCAGCTCGGCAGTCAATCTCTGTACGCCGCTCATGTATGGTTTCCAGGATTACCGGGAGGCCATCAAATGCATTGCCACCCTCGATGAGTATGGCCTGGACATGTTCG
>CAYGXB010000305.1:0-3966 GCA_964353605.1 uncultured Bacteriovoracaceae bacterium | reverse complement strand
CTGAACAGGCGCTTCATGGCATTCCACAAGTGTTGACAAGCATGGAGTCTTGTTGTAAACAATAAGCAAGTTTCTTTTCCGCGGCAGCGTGCCATCAAGCGAGAATGCCAGGGGGTTCTTTCATGGATGAAGTGAGGCTGGGGATTATTGGCGGAGGCAGGGTGTCGGACCTGAACATCCTGGGGTATCTGGATCATCCGAGGTGCAGGGTCGTTGCGGTTTGCGATCTCTCTGAAAAGGTCGCACGCAGACGCAAGGAGGAATGGGGGGCTGACTGGTACTGCACGGACTACAGGGAGATCTTGGCATCTCCAGAGATCGATGCGGTCGAGATCCTTACGCCCATACGTTTCCATGCCCCAATGGTGATCGAGGCAGCCCGCAACCGGAAGCACGTCTCCGTGCAGAAACCCATGTGCATCTCGCTCCGGGAGGCAGATGAGATGATCCAGGCCTCGCGGGAGACCGGTGTGAAGCTCAAGGTGTTCGAAAACGCCGTGTTCTATCCCCCGTACGTAAAGGCCAAGGAACTGATTGAAGCGGGTGCAATCGGAGAGCCCCTATCCGTTAATTTCAAGGTCGGTAGCGGCCAGGGAGGCTGGCCGGTTCCGTTGAAGACGTACCTGTGGAACCTGGACTACAAGGAATCCGGGGGAGGGATTCAGGTGTACGACGATGGATTTCATAGACTCTCCCTTGCACGCTATCTCTTCGGAGAGATCGAATCGACTAAAGCATGGATAGAAT
Organism: uncultured Bacteriovoracaceae bacterium; assembly: GCA_964353605.1. Lineage (GTDB taxonomy): Bacteria > Desulfobacterota > Desulfomonilia > UBA1062 > UBA1062 > CAYGXB01. Next base: position 3,219 of record CAYGXB010000305.1, on the reverse strand, counting down.
TCTCCCTGGGCGTGATCGATGCACCTGCCATGGTTACGTGGAGCTACCGAGATTCTCCTGTGCTTGGAGTCTGGGAGATCAACATAGCACCCGCCATGCTCGTCAAGAGCAAGTATTATCCTGCGGACGAGCGGGTGGAGATCCTGGGAACCGATGGCTACATCTGGGTTACCCGTTGCACAGCCCAGATCATGGAGGTCCCCCCTCTAATCCTCTACCGGGACGGCCAATCCCGAGCCTACGATGATATGCGCGATGACTGGGGCGATTCCTTCCATGACTCCGGCGGCCACTTCATCGACTGCATCCTCGAGGACCGTGATCCGTTTCTGACCGGAGCAGACGGGAGGGCGCTCATGCAGTTCTGGCTGGCCATCGAACGGAGTTATCGGGAAGGTCGGGAGGTCAGGATTGCGGAGGTTGCGCCATGAAGATGCCTGAATGGTTGATCTACAGGGCCACAGCGGCCGGAATTCGAGCCGCCCGCTTGATCATGCCCCTGGTATCAGACCGGGCGATCGGCCGTCTGCTCCGAATTGCGGAAAAGCTTGTCTACCTGCTCACTAAGGACAGAAAGCGGGCGGCATCGTTGGCAGAGATAGCAGAAATCTTCGAGTCCGGACCGCCTATGACCACCACTGTAAGAAAGATCGTTGCGAATATGGAGATCGATATCGTCGCGAATGTACTGAAGTGCAGCAGCAAACCTTCTCCGTATGGAACAGCCTGAAGAACAGGGGGTGAAACGAAATGGGTTTCCTGGAAAAGATCAGGGAAAGGGGTAAAAGCGACTCTGTGGTCACGGGGGCCATTCTAGGGACCGGGCCCCTTGCAGAGCGTTTGATAGCCGGCTACAAGCAGTGCGAAGGGGTCGAACTCATAGCGAACCAACCCATCGAGAAAGCTGATGCCGTACTCGGCACACCCGGGCTTCAGTTTGTGGAGATCGTGGCGCCGTCAGAGGAATGCGTCAGGATCGCGGCGGAATGCCTGAGCGCCGGGCTGTTCACGTCGGTAGATCCAGTGCCTGATCCGCAGGCGATAGAATACTTGAAGGCTCTGGCCGGCAAGCATCATTGTTCTCTGCGTTTTCGTCTTTATCCGCTCTATTATCCTCCATATCGCGAGGTCAAGCGGCTGGTGGATGAAGATCACCTGAGCCGTCCGGTCTGCCTGAAGCTCCAGGTCAGGAGAGGAAAAGGCACAGAAATGAGCGAAGGTCTTGATCCCCTGCAATGGGTCCTTGACCATGAATTGGGCTACCTCGCCCTCTCGGTGTGGCTCATGGGAGATGTCCGGAATGTCTATGCCAGACAGGTGAAGAGAGACCGCACGGGAGCCCCGGGCTCTACCGTGATCATGTGGAAGTACGCTGATCATCACCAGTTCGGCTATCTGCAACTTGATTTCTGCCCCGGACTACATGTCAGGACATTCACAGAGCCCGTCCACCGTTTTTTGGAGCTCACCTTGCTCGGCGGGGTGATCATGGTTACCAGAGGCGAGGGGCAGCTCCTCCGCATGCCCTCGGTCATTGTCAGGGGAAGGTCGACTACAACGGCCTTCGAGTTGGTTCCGGATGACTGGCGGGAGGTATACACTGCTCTCGCACGGGAGACATATGAGCATCTGGTGAAGAACAGGCCAATTGCTGGGACCGCTGAGGTAACTGATTCTTCCCTGCGTATAGCCCTGGCTGCAATCCAGAGCCGCGAACATGGGGAGGAGGTCTTATGCTGAGTGGCAATTAGATGCTGATGAATGCATGCTCAATCCCTCCCCTCTCCCTTGGTATCAAGGGCGGACAAAGATCCGCCGACAGGACCACCCGCCAATCAACATGCCGAAGCGCGCAACCCAGTCGGCGGACATCGAGCTTCACATTAATCGATCTCGATGCTCAGCCTTTCCAGAAGCCCTCGGGTATAAAAGAGGCTTTCCTCGGCCATACGCTGGGATTCATTTGCGTCCTGAGCGCCCTCGGTCTCGTAGGAGAGCGCACCTTTATAACCGGCTTGATTCAGCATCATCACGAGTTCTTGGAGACGAACCTCGCCCCGTCCAAGAACAACCGCGTTCCGGCCCACTACGTCTTTGATGTGCACATGGCTCACCTTGTCTACCACGGGATCGAGCATGGCCACCTCATCGCCCCCACCGGTCTTGTCCGATTTCCACTCGAATGCATCCCCGCTGATGCCCACATAGGCTGCGCGACGCGGATTGGCGGTGTCATAGTTGATCGTCAGCCGGGGGGAAGGTGCCAGGGAGATGATCTTCTCGAGCCCGCCCGGCGAGAGAGACAGGGAACCGTGCGGTTCGATCGCCAGATAGACCTTGCATCGTTCCGCAACCGAAACCAGACGCTCGAATTTGGGTCTGAGGATGTCCAGTGCCTCCTCAATGCGCATGCCATCGGGCAGGTGCCCCTCGCCTGTGGCAACCACCGGGACGCCTGCGCCGGCTGCGAACTCAAGCGAATGGCGGATGTCTTCCTCGGCCGTTTCCTCACTGATCAGCTCCCGGTGAGATCCGAGGCAGGTGATCGATTTGAATCCAAAGCCCAGCACCCGATCCCGGAACGTAACGGGGTCATCCTCTCTCGTGCGTACGTGATCACAATAGGGCGCATTCCCTTCAACCTCTACGTACCGGTAGCCGGCGCGGTGGATTCTTTCCAGGGCCACTTCAAGGCGATACCTGCGAAAGACGACCGTACTGCACCCAATCTTCATATATCCCCCTGTGTCTTCGAAGAGCGTTATGACCGTCTGGACTCGGTATGCTTTTATTGTTCCAGATATCTTAATAAGATCGGTGATGTCAATTGTCCGTTTCCCCCGACAATGGATTCGCAGTATTGTCCTCGGTATCCCGACAGTTCTATGAAGATAGCCTTCGCAGAAAAAGTACATTGAGAAACGATCTGCCACAATCATCCAGTATGATGTATGATCAAGCCCATGTTCAATAGCTCTTTGCTTGACAGGATTGTCTACCTCCATCTTCTGGTGGAGCGTAGCGCATCCTCAAGTGACCTCAGCTCTTGCCAAGGCTATCCCTGAATAGAAATACAAAGGAGGTTTGCATAATGAATGAGAAGATGGTGAAGGCCGCGGTCATGGTGGCCCCGGGCAAGATGGAGTTGCAACATTTCCCCTATCCCAAGCCCAGGAAGGGCGCCATGGTCATCGAGATGGAGATGAGCGGCATCTGCGG
>CAYGXB010000304.1:0-3967 GCA_964353605.1 uncultured Bacteriovoracaceae bacterium | reverse complement strand
GGAGAATAACCTTCAGCCTGAATAATACCGCTTGTGGAAATCTCTCTAACCAGAGAGTGCTTTCCAATAAGGCCTTCCCTTGGCAAAGAATACCCATTGATTCCTTGGTCCGTATTCGTTCCGTTGTCCTGCCCCTAACGAGATCACACACCGCCACCATGCCCTTCCTCTAAAGTACGCTTCCGTGTGAAGAACCAAAAATATGAAAACGATGGATCGCTACTCTTGATCATATTGGTATGATCCTAGAAGAAAGATAGGATACTGCATGAGCTATGCGCATATGAATTCTCAACATAAAAAAAAGCAGGTCTTTGGGACCTGCTTAAAGAGGAGGTTCAGTGGGGAATGAACCTTGAAAAGCCTGTTTATATAATACCGTCACATACCCAAAAAATAATTTAACCCATACCTAACTGGCCTAAAGCACCCATAGTGAACCAATTTTAAATATCTTGGGTGGTTGAGTATCATATCGGGACCCTCCTGCAACAGTCACTTAGCAGGCCGTCATCATTCCTATTTGTGGCCGCACTTGGTATGACGATACTGTGGTGCCTGGTAGACCTTGCCGTTATCAGGATCGATCAACACAACCTTGACATTGTCATCCGCGACAGTGCGGATATTATAGAAGAGAACTCCATGCCGCACTCTTAGTTTGGCACTCATGGCCTTGCCGCTTGTAGCCTTTTCGGCATCGGCCACAGCCTGTTCCATGGACACCTTTACCTGAGCGAAGTCCGCTGATTTCCATGGGGCGTCGAAATCCAGGGCCGCACACCAGTCTTTCTTCTGTTTTATGATCTTGCCCGTGGTGGCATCGGCAAAGTATGTCGTCATCGTGCCGCCAATGACGGATTCTACTTCATACATGAGCGGACCATTCTTAGATGATAGCAATTTTTTCTGGTGTTCAATCTCAACTCCCACAACCCGGCCGCCCGATGCCTTTTCCACACTGCCGATGACATCCAGCAAGCTTACGCGGGCTCTGCCAAAGGCCATGACCTGTGTCAGGTTATGATCACCGTGCTCTTTTCCCCAGGCCGGTAAAACCGGGGCTAACAGCACCGCTATAGCCAACATGTATGCAAGTTTCTTCATCCTTTCCTCCTTGATTCACTTTATTCTTCGTGTGGTGATACCATAGCCGGAGGAACCTTTCAGGAGGGTTGCAGAAAGATTACAAAATTGAAAGGTTGGGAAGAACCGATAACATAACAAATTCATGGATGGCCCGAATATTTCCACCTGAAGTTCCCTCGGCCCCGAGGCGTCCAAAGGCTCTTAGACCATCATTCGTTTTAAGATGGTGCGCCAAGTGTAGATCTAACTCCTTCTCAGTCTCAAGCGGGAGAGGAATTTCAAGATTCTGTTTTTCTATGATTGCTGGGGTAGCGATATGGTAAAAACCGCGCCTTCACCGGGCTTGCTTTCAACACTGATTGTGCCCTGATGGGCCTGGACAATCGCCTTGACCAGGGAAAGTCCTAGGCCGAGCCCGCGCTGCGAACGGCTTTTATCACCACGATACAGGCGCTCAAAGATCCTCGGGATATCAGATGCAGGAATACCGGGACCAGTATCTTTCACGGCGATGTTTGTCGTCTTCTCATGACCTGTGGCTTCGATAACCACACGCCCGCCTTCCGGAGTGTACTTCACGGCATTATCCACCAGGTTGGCCAGGGCCTGGCGCAATCGCCCCGGATCGGCATGCACCACCATTGCCTCGGGAACCGAGACCACGAGAGCAAGCGCCTTTTCTTCTGCGCTCAGCTGGTAGAGATCTTTAATACCCTCAACAAGCTCCAGCAGGTTAATGCCTTGGAGGTTGAGCTGCATAGCACCTGTCTCCGCTTCTGAGATATCCATGAGTATATTCAGGATATTTACTATCCGCTCCGACTCCTCGGCACAATCCAACAATGCTTCCCGCAACGCCCTCTCACCATCCCCTGTTTCGATGACGGACTCAATCGATGCCCGCATTCTGGCTAATGGTGTTCTCAGATCGTGAGCTACATTATCAAGGGCATCTCGCATGCCTTCGATCAAAACCTCGATCCGGTCCAGCATATCATTGAATTGTCGCGCCAGCGACTGCAATTCACTGTCCGCTTCCCGCACATGGACACGGGCATCGATCCGGCCTGACTGAACCCGCTGTACCGCCTCGGTCAGGTCCCGGACCGGCTGCAGCGCACGTCTGGCCAGGAATGACCCACCCGCGATCCCAAACAGAATCACCGGCCCGATAATCGCCAGAAAAATGTTCCGGTAATATTCCAGGAAATCATCGCGCGCTTCGGTGGAAAAACCGGCCTGAAGCATAATGCCGTCAGGCAGACGACGGCTGGTGATCTCGAGCGTGTCCGTCCTTTCATGCTTAGCATGCACACTCTTATGTCTCGGACCTTTCAGAAAGACCCATTGGTTCTCCACAAATGGCAGCTTGTCCATGATATAGGCCGGGTCCACGTTCCTCCATCTCCGTGGCAGCGTCAGGGAGACCAGCTTGCCGTTGGAATCAACCACGCAGATGAAAAAACCGGTGTGCTCATCATCACTCCGGGCGAGTTGCAGCTCACTCACCAGGCTTTGTAAGCCGCTGCTTTCTACGATATTTACATAGGTGTTGATCTTCTCATTGACGATCTGATGATCCTTATTCCTGATCGAATTGTTGAGGATAAAATAACCCACCCCGAAGAGGATCAACGAGCTGAGCATGAAGATCAGGGCATACCACATGGTCAGGCGCAATCCCGTACTACGCCTGAGTCTTTCAGGAAGACTTGAGAACATACCCCACACCACGCAATGTATGCAGCAATTTGAAACTGAAATCCCGATCAATCTTGTTGCGCAAGCGGCAGACGAGGACGTCGACTGGATTGGTCTGAGGATCGAAATCATAATCCCAGACGTGCTCAAGGATGGCCGTCTTTGAGACCACTTTGCCGGCATTACGCAGCAGATACTCCAGCAAGGCAAACTCTTTGGGCATGAGCTCAACAGACTTTCCGCCCCGGACAACTGCTCGGCTCAAAAGGTCCATGCTCAGATCGCCTACGCTAAGCCGAGCAGGTTCCTTGGCATCGCTTGCCCGCCGGATCAGGGCCTGCACCCGCGCTAGAAGCTCGGAAAAGGAAAAAGGTTTGATCAGATAATCGTCAGCTCCCGTGTGTAGTCCCTTCACCCGGTCGTCCACCGATCGCTTGGCACTCAAGACCAGCACGGGCGTCTTGATGTGGCTCTTCCTCATCTTCTCGATGATGCTCAAACCATCCAGCCCGGGGAGCATGAGATCGAAGATAGCCACATCATATGACTCGGTTAATGCCAGGTGGAGACCGTCTATGCCGTTCTCCGCATAATCCACGGCAAAGCCGGCCTCGCGCATGCCTTTCTTCACGAAATCGGCGATCTTCCTGTCATCCTCAATCAGTAATAACCTCATGTGCCATCCTTTTCCGTGTGACATTTACTCTAACTTCGCTGGATGTTCAACCTTTACTAACATTCCACAAAGGAGACAGGGATAACAGGAAAGACTATAGATCTGCGATTTATGAGCGCTTTTTCAATTATCAAAATTTCAATATCTCCGAGCCAATTGCAAAACTCTAATCCATTTTAGTTTATAAAGTCTCACACCCCAAGCATGGTCACTGTTGAAGTTCAAGTATGCCATTCACATGGTGTTTTTATCATCAATGCCGCCCATACGTCAATTTTCGAGCACAGTTATACCGTCTTTCTGCGTATCAGGTGTAGCGGATGTATCCGGGTATTGCATATGCACACTTCAACAAAGCATCTGAAAGAGCTGGTTCGCCGTTATTACAATGATCCCGAACATGAGATGTGCCATGACCTTGGATGCACCCCTTACCCGTATATGACTCCCCCCATGGTTATCGTTCAGATACGAGTTCGCCCGCTCCACACTGCTGCTCTG
>CAYGXB010000303.1:0-3995 GCA_964353605.1 uncultured Bacteriovoracaceae bacterium | reverse complement strand
TAGTTCTGAAAGCCATCGGACAAGCGACTTGGGCGCCACCTCTCTATGCACACGAGTCTGTCAATGATGGCGGATCAAACGGTATGGAAATCTTCGCATAGCCCTTGATAGCAAGCTCCAAGCAGGGATTCCGGCGGATTATAGTTTCCCAGTTCGATAGCCGATTATAATGATTGATTGTGGGAGGATGCAACTCGCTAAAGGCCAAGGCATATGAAGATAGAGATACTCGGGTGCAGCGGTTCAGTATGGAAGGGATTCAACACGACGAGTATCCTCATCAATGGCGATACCCTCATCGATGCGGGCTCGGCAGCATCGGTGTTAGACGATGAGGGGCTCCTCAAGATTAAACATATCCTCTTGACCCATTCCCATATAGACCATATAAAGGAACTCCCCTTTATCCTGGACGTCTTGTATTGCAATAATGCGAGGGGAGTTAACATATGGGGTAGCAAACCGACCATGGATGTGCTCAAAGCGCACGTATTCAATGGCCTCATATGGCCGGAGATAGAAGAGTTGAAGATGGACGCGGCCATATTCAGGTTTGAGAGCGTCCCTTTAGGGTGGTTCGGTCTGGGCAAAGCGAAGATTATGGCTATTGAGGTTGAGCATATAACTGGCTCGGTCGCATACCTAGTTTCGGAAGCAGGGAGACATGTGCTCTTTAGCGGTGACACCGGGTATACCCAGGACCTCTTTGATCTTGCAGCATCCCTTGGCGACAGTCTCAAGGCCTTTTTTATCGAGGCCTCATTTCCCAATCGGATGCGTGAGGTTGCTGAAGTATCCCTGCATATGACCCCGAACTTGATTGAAAAAGGTACTAATGGCTTGGTTAGCGGTTCACCCCGGGTGATAGCCTACCACATCAAGCCTAGATACCTGGATGAAGTGATTGCAGAACTCCCTGAAGGTGTTGAATATATTAGAGGCGGCGAGGTCTTCACCCTGTGACCGAGATCCTTGAAATCGCAAAGAAGGATGGCCGTTGGACGGAGTGCCCATCCTGCAAGGAGATCATCATCACGAGTAAACTCAAGGAACACTTAAGCGTTTGCCCCCATTGCGATTATCATTTCCGCCTTGGTGCGCGGGAACGCATTGAGTTCACCTGCGATAGGGAAGGCCTTGTCGAGCTTGATAGCAAGGCCCTTGCGGTCGGAATCAGCCCGGCTTCCGAAGATACCATCCGGGGCGCCCTGGGAGGGATCTCTGGAGAACCCTGCGTGGTGGGGGTTATGGATTTCGGCTTCAAGGGAGGGACCATGGGGGTCGCCCTTGGTCAAGCGGTGATTAAGCTCATGCACCATGCCCGCGAGACCGGTCGTCCTCTTGTCATGTTCTGTGCATCCGGAGGGGTGCGGGTGCAAGAGGGGATATGGGGACTCCTGCAGATGCTGAGAACGGTCCAGGTGCGGAATGCAACCGATATCCCGATGGTAACGGTATATACAGACCCAACCTATGGCGGTGTGACGGCAAGTTTTTCAGCGCTGGCTGATATCATGATCGCAGAACCCGGGGCCAGGATCGGCTTTGCCGGTCCACGGGTGATCGAATCCACCACCCATGCTTCGCTGCCCCCTGATTTCCAGGATGCTACGCGGTTGTTATCACATGGGTTTCTCGACAAGGTGGTCCATCGCCGAGATATGCGGGAGACTCTCGCCTATATCCTGAAATGGTTTTAGGCTCTCTGGATGAGAACCGCTGGCTTCTAGGGCTCGCCCGTGTAAGAGCGGCCCTTGACCGTCTGGGCCATCCTGAAAGACAATACAAGCTGATCCTTGTCGGCGGAACGAACGGGAAGGGCTCAACATGCATATACCTCGAGCGCATCCTGCTGACCAAAGGGCTCAAGGTCGGGACAACCCTTTCGCCCCACGTGCGCAGGTACCTTGAGCGATTCCGGATAGATGGCCATGATGTCTGCGAGGAGGAACTCGCCCGTAACGAAGACGAACTCCGGAATATCCTGGGAGACATCGGTCTCACGTATTTTGAATGGGCGGTCGTGCTCGCCTGCGTCCTCTTTGCGAGGAATGCTGTGGATTTCGCCATATTCGAGATCGGTCTCGGAGGGAGGCTCGATGCCGCGAACGTCCTTGAACCCTGTATATCCATCATCACCAACATCGCCCTGGACCATACCGATTATCTCGGGCCCACCATTGCCGATATTGCCCGGGAAAAGGCGGCCATTGCCCGGCCGGGAAGATATCTCATTACCTCTGCCGTCGAAGGACTTGATGTAATTCGGGCGCATGCCCGCCAGATCGGAGCCAGGCTGACGGTAGTCTGCGAACCCCTCCCCCATGCCACCGGAATCCCAGGCCCTTCTCAAGGTCTCAATGCCGCGCTGGCCCTGAAGGCGGCAATATCCCTCGGTGTCCATACTACAGAAACAGAACTCACGTATGCACTCGCGAGCGCCTTCCTCCCCGGAAGGATTGAGATCCTCGGACCGGTAATTCTTGATGTGGCGCACAACCCAGCATCTATGCTATCTCTTGTGGAATACCTTGCCCAAAGAGACTTTGATGGGCTTGCAGTACTGGGCGTGCTGAAAGACAAGGATTATATGGCCATGACGAAGATCCTTAAGGAAGTATGCCGCGCACTCTGGATCGCCCCAGTTTCCTCACCGCGGTCGTGGGGGAAAGAGGATATGCAAAAGGCCCAAGCACTTGGTGGCATCACGCGGTGTGTGAGCATCACGGAGGCATTTCATCAGACTTTGCAGTACGGCACACATGTGGTTGTAACAGGATCATTCTATACCGTCGGAGAGGTAAGGGATCTCATCATATGCCAAGGTTGATGCTCGTCCTGCTGGTATGTGTTGTCACTCCCTCTTCAGCGCTGGGGAGTTTGTTTGATATAGAGGCGGACTATGTAGAGAAGACGCAGAAACGGGTGGAAGCACTCGGGAATGTGTCGATCAAGGGCGAGGAGATGGAACTTAGAGCCGATTATGTTGTCTACGACAGCGAATCGTCAGACATCTGGGCATACGGGAACTGTCATCTCAAGGACAAGAAAGGCGAGATCACCGCTTCCACCATCCAGTATAATACCATGCGGAAAGACGCGTATATAGAGAATGGCTCGATATTCCTCTATGCCGAGCCTATGAAGATCGAGGGATCCTCTATCACCCGCTATGGGGAAGACCTCTATTTCGGGGAGGATCTCCGATATACCCCATGTCTCGGGAAAAGGCCCGCATGGTCTATCAGGGCAAGCGCGCTCGAGATACCGATCGAAGGATATGGGAAGGCGAGGCACGCACGCTTTCAAGTCTATGACATCCCTGTTGCTTATTTCCCTTATCTCCTCTTTCCCGCAAAGCTGAAAAGGCAATCCGGCCTCCTCTTTTCTCTTCTTGGCCACTCGACAGATACAGGGTACCAATTCGGCCTCCCGGTTTACCTCGTCCTCGGCCGGTCAGCGGATATTACCGTGACACCCATCTCTCTCTCGAAAAGAGGGCTTCTCCTAGCCACCGAATTCCGATATGCCCTCGATTATGAGCAGAAGGGATGGGTCTATGGCGAGTTCCTCCATGACAGGTTGGGCGGAGAAAAGATCGAGGGTGGAGTGCTCGATGAGCGACCCGACAACCGGTGGTATGTAAAGGCCTATCAGACTGGCGGTGAACTTACCTGGGACATCAACCTCGTGAGCAATCCCGATTATTTCCGGGATATCGGCACACTATATCCGGAAAAACCGGAAGAGCTCTGGGTGGGGCAACAGGAAAGCAAGACGGAAGAGATCATCTCCCGCATCCAATGGCTGAAGGGAAAAGGACCTTTTACTATCGGTATATCCAGCCAGTGGAAGCAGGACCTTACTGTGCAAGACGATGATAATACGCTCCAGGAATTGCCCAGGATCATGGCCAGGATGGCGCAGAGAGAGATCCCGCATACGCCATTCAGATGTACGGCAGAGCTCAACTCGGTAAAACTGTATTCAAAGGG
>CAYGXB010000302.1:0-4016 GCA_964353605.1 uncultured Bacteriovoracaceae bacterium | reverse complement strand
CTCGAGATGAACCGTTACATGACCGTAAACGGGATCACCAAGCGGGACATCGCCGCCGTGTCCGTTCAGAATAAGAATAACGCTCTGGATCATCCGGCGGCCCAGGTAGCGGAAAAGCTCACCGTCGAGGATGTTCTCAATTCCGAAGAACTCGTCTGGCCGGTGCACCGGCTCGACATCTCCCCGGCCTCGGACGGCGCCTGCGCATTGGTGTTGGCGAGCGAGCACGTCGCCCGCCAGTACACCGACAAGCCGGTCTTCATCGACGGTGCAGGGTGGAACCTCGATACCGCCTACTGGGCCACGCGCGACCTTAACTATCCGCGCTATGTCGAAAAGGCCGCCCGCATAGCGTATGACATGGCCGGAATCAGGAATCCTATGAAGGATATTGACCTGGCCGAGCCCTACGACCCGTTCAACTACAAGATGCTCCATCACCTCGAAGGCCTCCTCCTTGCCCCTCGGGGCCAGGCGGCCCGGCTCTTCAAGGAAGGCTTCTATGCCCGCGACGGCGGCGGCATCCCCGCCTGTCCCTCAGGCGGTGCCTTGGGCGTCGGCAACCCGATCGCGGCGACGGGATGCATGAAAGTGGCCGAGATCTTCTGGCAGTTGAGAGGCGAAGCCGGTAAGCGACAAATCAAGGGCAATCCACGGACGGGTGTTGCACAGGCTTGGGGTGACCTCATGCAGGTCGGAACGGTGATCGTCTGCCGCAACTACTAGTCTTAAAAAGAAGGAGCGATGCTATGAGTACAGACGCCTTGAAAGGAAAGAAACTGGGTGGAATGAATGTCAAAGAGGATCTCTTCGCCAAGAAAAAGATTCTCTATAGTATGTTCGAGCCCAGACTTGAATATGCCTGGGATAATGGTATTGCCATCAACACCTACTTGAGCGGGCTTAAGGAGGGGAAGATCCTGGCCTCCGTGTGCACGAAATGTAAACGGATCATGATCCCGGTGCGGGCATTTTGCGAGCTCTGCTGGCGGCCGACGGACGATACTGTTGAGGTGAAGGATACGGGAACGGTGCAGACCTTCTCCATCGCCCGCATCAACTTTGATGCCAGCCGCCTCAAGCCCGGCGAGAAGCCAACCATCCCGGCCGTCATCGCCATCGACGGAGCCAGTGAAAAGATGGGCATCCTCCATATCCTGGACGAGGTGAAGCAGAAGGATCTCAAGATCGGCATGCGTGTCAAGGCGGTGTGGAAACCGGCCAAGGAACGCAAGGGCGATATCACGGATATCAGGTACTTCAAACCGATCAAGTAAGGAGGGGCTATGGCTGTACGAGAAAAGATTGCGAAAAACACCGATCTCACCTTCTACGAAGGTGCGATCCCCATGAAATACCGATATACTTATGGTCTTGCAGGCGAGAACTTCTTCCGTAAGCTCATGGACGGTAGGCTTATCGCGAGCGTGTCCAAACAGAGCGGCAAGGTGTATTGCCCGCCTCGGATATTCTGCGAAGATAGCTTTGAGGAGATCAGCGAGATCATAGAATTGAGTGGCAAAGGCATGATCGAAAGCTTCACCATCTGCTGTGAAGACCTTCACGGGTACTGCCAGGATCCGGTAATCATTGCCCTCGTGCGGTTTGACGGTGCTGACACAGGCTTTGCCGCTCCGCTTAAGTGCGAGTACGACGAACCGTTCATCGGCATGCGCATCGAGCTCAAGTTCGTGCCGAAGAACAAACGCACCGGTTCCATCAACGACGTATACTTTGTCCCGGAGAAATAGGGGCTGCACTATCACCACCTGCCTGTGTGTGTAAGGGCGAGCCTACGTGGTCGCCCAGAAGAGGAAGGCCTTGGTAAAGGGGTGTAAGATGTTTGAACTGACACACGAAGAACAGATGCTCAGCGAGACCGTCTACAAGTGGGCGCTGAATGAACTCGGGCCCATTCAGGAGAAGATCGATGAGGACGACAAGCTCCCCGAGGGGTTCTTCAAGCAGCTTGCAGACCTCGGCATACTCGGCATAACCATCAACGAAAAGTATGGCGGGGCCGGCCAAGGGGTCATGATGCAGACGCTCGCGGTCGAGCAGATCGCAAGGATCTCGCCTGGACTCTCCATGACCTACGCCGCGCATTCGAACCTCTGTGCGAATAACATCCACAAGAACGGGGCCGAGGAGCTTAAAATAAAATACCTGCCCCCCATGTGCACCGGCGAACATATCGGCGCCCTGTGCCTCACCGAGCCGAACGCCGGTTCAGATGCCCTGGGGGGCATGCGTACCCATGCCAAGAAGGTGCGTGACAAGTACATCCTTAACGGCACCAAGATGTTCGTCACCAACGGCAGCATCGCCCACACGCTGCTCGTCTACGCCAAGACGGCCCCTGAGCTGGGAGCTCACGGCATCAGCGCCTTTGTCGTAGAGGCGGACTCCAAAGGGGTGAGTGTCTCGAAGAAGATCAGGAAGTGCGGCATGCGCGGATCCCCGACCTCGGAGCTGAGCTTCGAGGACGTCGAGGTCCCGGCAACCAACCTCGTTTATGAGGAGAACAAGGGTGTGCACGTAGTGACCTCGGGCCTGGCCTATGAGCGCATCACCCTTTCCGGAAACTCGCTGGGCATCGCCGAGCAGTCCCTGCAATACTCCATCCAATATGCCAAGGAGCGCGAGCAATTCGGCCGGCCCATCAAGGACTTCGAGATGATCCAGCAAAAGATCGCCGACATGTACTGCCTCGTCGAGGCCTCCCGCGGACTCGTCTACAAAGCCGCACGTTTTGCCGACAGCCCGCAGGGCAAACGGGGCGGTAAGGGGACCGAGCTTGACAAGCTCGCCGCGGCAGCCATCCTCTTCACCGCTGAGGCGGCCACAAAGGTGGCCTGCGATGGCGTCCAGATCCACGGCGGTTACGGCTACTGCCTCGAGTACCCAATCCAGAAACTTTGGAGGGATGCTAAACTGCTTGAGATCGGCGCAGGCACGTCCGAGATCAGGCGCATCATCATCGCGCGCGAGCTCTGCCGATAATCCCCCATCTCTCTACCCTCTTTTTCCTCCAGGGGAAGACGGTCAGATGTGCTTTCGATTTGGCAGCTCAAGACGACAGGAAGAGGAGCGGCCAAATCGAGAACACAACCTGACCTTCATCTCTCCCATGTATTAGCCATAGCTCGAGGCAAAATCGAGCAAGGGTTACTTCTCAGACGAACCCTTGTCGATATCGATAATGGTGTGACCCCCGGGGAAAGACTTTGTCTCGAAGGGGTCGAGATTGTCCATCTTCCTGATGATGTCGCGTATCTTGCGCGCCTCGCTCAAGACGCTCTCTGCCATGTCCATGATCTGGGCATCTTTGGTGTTCCGAATGATCACATTGGCCTGGCCCATAAGGACGGTCAGCGGCTGAAAAACCTCATGGGACATGGTCTGGGCAAGCTCCGTAATAAGGTCAATCTGCCGCAGGCGATTCCGGTCGTTGTGGAGCTGGATGAAGTCGAACGCCCTCTTGACAGTGTGTTTCAAGAGATCCGGGCCAAAGGGCTTGATGATGTAATCATATGCCCCGAGCCGTAGAGCTATGATGACGCTGTCGAGACTGGCATATCCGGTGATGACGATGATGAGGCTCTCCTTGCGACGTTTATGGAGGTAATCGATAATCCCGAAGCCGTCGATATCCGGCATCCTCAGGTCGGTGATGACAACAGGGAAATCCTGTTCGGCGAGAATTCTGACGCCCTGCTCTCCTCCTACCGCCTTGACCACCTCAATGCCTTCCTCAGAGAGAATATCCTCGACGAGACAGCAATCGCCCTCATCATCGTCGATAACAAGGACCACCTGGTCCTGATCCTTCCGCGAATCAGAGAGCATGTGATACTAATAAAGAACCTCAACCAATTTATCAAGGCAATTATAATCTCTGAAGATTCCCGGGAAGGGCATAGTGCACCCCTAAAAGCAAGACGCCTTTAAGCGGCTTTTAGTGTTAAGCAACGAGCCGCATACTCGTTTGGCATTTGATAACCCAGGGCGGAGTG
>CAYGXB010000301.1:0-4028 GCA_964353605.1 uncultured Bacteriovoracaceae bacterium | reverse complement strand
TTTGAGACCGCCCGTGGAGCGGGTGATCTTGATGCCTTTCTTCGCACACGCGTCGACCTCCTCCTCGGTCACGAGCCGCCAGTCCTGCCTCAGGTTCTGTTCGTCGAACGTGACATCCAGGGTGTACTTGACCGCGAGCACCGGGAAAGTGAGCATGCCCTCGATGAGGGATTCGCCGATGGCATCCTTGAAGAACGGCTTGAGCTGCTGAATGGTCTTGTAGTACTCGAGGCCGGGGACGTATGCACCCATGGCGTCCCAGTTCAGGAGCACCTCCCATACCTTGGCCGGGGGGGCGTCGATGAGCATGACCCCCACCGCGCGTTTTTTCGTCCCCTTGCCCTCCACCTTGTATGCGCAGGTGAAGGTCTGAAGCTTGCCGGACTCGAGGACCTTCTGGTCGAGCTTGAGATCAAGTTTCTCCTGGCCATAAGCAAGCGAGCCGACGAGCGCAAGGCAGAGGCAGAGCATCCCGATGCGCTGCATAGTCCCCTTCTCAATACCTGTTGATATTGCTGGCGATGTAGTCCGCCGTCCGGGTGGCGAAGGCCATGATGGTCACCTGGGGGTTGACGCCGAGCGATGAGGGGAACGGGCTTCCGTCCGGGACGAAGAGGCCCTTGATGTCATGGCTTTCGAGGTTGAGGTCGAGCACCGCCTTGCGTGGGTCGTTACCCATCCGGCACGTGCCGAGCGGGTGGAAGGCCATGACCTCGAAGTTCCAGGGTCTCACCTTCAGGTTCTTGAAGGCCTTGAGGTCTTCCCTGGAGTTGAGGGTCGGCATGGCATAACAGCCGGTGAAAACCCTCTTTGCGCCCGCGGCCAAGAAGATCTGGGCGATGACGGCGATGCCCTTGTGGAGTTTTTCGGCGTCCTGCTGGTTCAGGGAGTAGAAGGCGAGGTAGGAATAGCCGAACATGCCGGGGAATACCCTGCCATGTGTGCTGTCGCTGACCATGACCCCGAAGGCGGCGAGGTTCCGGTAGTGCTTGGCGAGGTACTTGTGGTCCTCGCCAACGCCGGGCAGGGCCATGGCCATGATGGCGGGCGGGATGAAGATCCCTTCGAGCATGACGCCCTCGTTCTTGAAGGCGTCGATTTGGCCCCCCTGCGACACGCCGTGGTGGCCGTTGACCACCTCATCCATCTCGGCCACCACCCTTCCGCAGGGATGGATGGTGAGGCCCTTGCCGACCATGCCGGAACTGTTGGCCAGTCTGTTCTTGAGGAGGAACGCCGGCGTGATGAGGGCACCCATGGCGACACAAACCACCCGGGCCTTGACCTTGATCGAGTAGCGCCGCTTGCCCGTGGAGGGTTCGATGAAGATGCCCTCGACGGTCTTGACCCTGCCGTTTTCCACCGCGAGTTTCCGGACGCGGCAGTTCGCGTATATCCGCGCGCCGGCTTTGTCCGCCTGCGCGACGTAGGAGACATCCATAGACTGCTTGGCGCCCTTGATGCAGCCCCACTGGCAGACGCCCGCGCCTTCGCAGCCCTTCACATTGTGCTTGAGCGGTTTGGCCTCCAGGCCGAGCTCCTTGGCGCCGCGCTTGACGATCTGGTAGATGTTGCCGAGGACGTCCTCGGTGAGCTCGGTGACATTGATCTCCTTCTCCACCTTTTCAAAGGAAGGGATCAGTCCGGCATAGTCGAGACCTTGGCAGTCATGGTCGTTCACCCAATCCGCTATGACCTCGGGGGGGGTCCTGAAGCAGGTGGCGGAGTTGACGGCGGTCGTCCCGCCGATGCACTTGCCCAGGGGGATGGAGGCGGGCGGAAAGCCGAGGGCTACCGTGGTCCCGCAGTCGCGGTACAGCATGGCCATCATATCGCCCGGGTCCTGGTTGAAGTTCCTGAGCGTGAAATGGCTCCCCTCCTCGAGGGCAACCACGTTCAAACCCTTTTCGGCGAGCTCCTTGGCCACCACTGCGCCGCCTGCGCCGGTGCCGATGATGCATACATCCGCTACCTCGGTGATATGGTTTGAGATATCTCGGTGTTCCTTTATCATAGTAAGCTCTCCCTCAATCCTTGGGTCCAACATAGTCCGGGCTGTTCGGGAATTTCTCCTGGTAATCGATGGCGTGCTTGACCTCGGGCAGGCCATAGAATGCCGGGAACACGAGCACCTTCACCACGAGGATGGTGAGCGGGCCGGGAAAGGTGGCTTGCTCGATGATGTGGAACAGCTCGGTGCGCTCCTGCTCGTCCATGTCGGTGAGCGGTTTGAACTCTTTCATATACAGCAGGGGCCAGGCATAGTTAAGAACATGGATGATCATCCTCAGGCTAAGCCGGGTCAAAATGGGCATGCGCGAGAGCATGTGATCCGTCCTGAAGAGCCACTTATCCTCGAGGTCTGCCGCCCCGAGATCGAAACTCTTGCCGCCCCGCGGGATGACGCCGCCGGCCATGGCGGCGATGATTTGCGCCTCCCTCTTGCTCAAGACCTTGTAAGACATATCTCCCTCCTTATCCCCGCATCAAGGCAACGGTGCAGCATGCCGCACCCTCAGGCCTTTGTCAAC
The DNA here is from genome assembly GCA_964353605.1 of uncultured Bacteriovoracaceae bacterium. Taxonomy (GTDB): domain Bacteria; phylum Desulfobacterota; class Desulfomonilia; order UBA1062; family UBA1062; genus CAYGXB01. The sequence goes on along the minus strand of CAYGXB010000301.1, from coordinate 1,497 downwards.
CGCGACGACAGCACAAAGGGAAGCAACTCCCTGAACGGGAAATAGACGATGGAGCGGGAGATCTCCTTGCCTGTCTCACATTCCGTGATGATCCCATAGCAGGTGATGTGGGTCTTATGGAGGTTCCAGGGCCAGATGTTCACCTTCTCGCCGACATACCGGTACTTCATGCCGCGATCGTCCTGGAACTCCAATTCATAGCGGATCTTGCGTTCGGTGAAGTAGAGGAGCTTCAGGCTGCCGGTGCAGTCCGCCTTGTTCACGAGGCCGCCTACCGTAATCACGCCTTTGGCTTTACTTGAGAGAAACTCTCCGGACAGGGGATTCAGGAATTTCAGGAGATCCCTATTGCCCCACGTGAGCGTGAAGTTGATGGGGTGCTCTCCTTTAATGCCCGTGACGAATCTGTGTGTCCCGACCATGATTTCATCAATCTTGAATCCTATCATCGCAACCTCGCCCTATTTTGTTGCTCGAAATGAATTATCGTGCATTTCGCGCTGCACGCTCTATTGTAATCGAATCGCGATCTTTGGCCAAGCGTTTTTTCCTTTCTTTCGCCGGCCTCATATCCAGGGACAAGCGCGATTGCATTTTTATACTGACTGTTCGGCTCTTATACCAATTTGCATGCATCATGCGCCCCCCCCGTACCCTGCCCTCGTCCCCTAAAACGAGGCAACGGGGGTGAAGGTGAGGGCCCCGCTGGGTGTTATAGTATTTGCTTGAATCCAACTTGGTATCACGGTTGCGGCAAGGATATCTCGACAGGGAGAAAATGAGATTGTGTATTGACAAGCAAGTTGAGGGGAGCATAGGGGGAAGCCATGGGCGTTATCAGCGACAATGTGATCAGCCTCCTGTCCTCGATCCCCCGTGAGGTCACGGTGGTCGCCGCCGCCAAGGCGAAGACGGCAGAAGAGATCCTGGAGGCGATCGAGGCCGGCATCTCTATCATCGGCGAAAACTATCTCCAGGAATCCAGGGAGATATTGGCACAGGTCGGGAAAAGGGCGCAATGGCACTTCATCGGCCGTGTGCAGAGCAACAAGGTAAAGCATATCGTGCCCCTGTTCGATATGATCGAGACCGTTGACTCCTCCGATCTTGCCCGCATGATAGACCAGCACGCAAGGCACCATGACAAGATCATGCCCGTGCTCATTGCGGTGAACAGCGCGCAAGAGCCCCAGAAATCGGGCGTCCTCCCGGATAACGTCATACCCCTCATGCACCAGATGAGTGTATTACCCAATCTCAGGGTGCTGGGCCTTATGACCATGGGGCCGTTCCTCGAAGACCCCGAAGGATTGCGGCCGTACTTCCGGTTGACCAAAGCCCTCTTCGATGAGATCCGCACGGCCCGGATCCCGAATGTTGAGATGCGCTACCTCTCCATGGGTATGAGTGATTCCTACCCGATTGCCATCGAGGAGGGCGCGAACATGGTCCGCATCGGAACGAAGATCTTCGGCCCCCGTTAAATATCTTCAGTAA
>CAYGXB010000300.1:0-4047 GCA_964353605.1 uncultured Bacteriovoracaceae bacterium | reverse complement strand
TTCATTATAACTGAAATCTCCTTCCGTACTGGTCTCCTAGCTGTGGTTGCATGTAAAAAAAGTTTGCTATATTCAACTGGTTAAAAATTGCAGGCTATGGTATGTTTCTTGCTGAAATCGAGTGTCACGCAATCGTATAAGAGGGGGTGTAGCTGTCATGAGGAGGGATTCCCGGAAGATGTATATGAGATGCTTGTATCTCCTGGCATGTTGCTTCGTCGTAAGCGCCATCACAGGCTGCCTGCCGGTCAAGATAAAGGGTACGCTGCATAACGGCAAGGCGGACGGATATTACAAGGCCAAGCTTGAGGCGACCGGTGGATCGGGCAAGTATACATTTTCCTTGGTGGATGGAATGCTTCCCTCCGGACTTAGCCTGGACCAGCATGGAACCATCACCGGGACGATCACGGCTGGCACAGGCCTTTACGCCTTCAAGGTAAAGGCGGCCGATGCCATTTTGCCGGGGGACACATACTCGGAAACCAAAGCAATGGCCATACAAGTGGATAACACCCCTTACAAATGGACCATCATCGCTCACTTTGCCGTTGACAACAACATCGATTATGAATTTGAAAAAAAGGCCGGTCTTGTCACCCTCTACCTGGAGACCCTGGAGCAGATAGAGGCCAAGGATACGGCGAACAATATCCAGATTCTCCTGATGCTCGATGCCTACAACCCAGATACCAAATTCTCGGATGGCTACTATTACCTGAGCGGCGGCGATATCACCGGCGATAAAATGAAGGGCCTTACCGAAATCAATTCCGGGTCTCTGGATGATACCGAGGCCTTTCTGGATTGGGCTTTTGCACAGTACCCTTCCGAGCACTACCTGTACACGATCTTCAATCACGGGAGTGGATTCGATGACCAGAACAGGGAAGGAATGAGGATTTATGGCATCGGGTTCGACGACAGCAACGATCAGGACAGCCTCACGCACTACGAACTGGGGGAGGCTTTATCGTATCTGAAACAGAAGATCGGACACAAGGTGGATCTCTTCTATCCCTATGCCTGTCTCATGGGCGGCATGGAGCTTGCCTACGAGGTGAGGAACAGTGTAGATTACCTCCTCTCTTCCGAAGAATTATCTCCCGCCGACATCTTTTCCTATCAGTCACTGAATGCCATCCTCAGCAATCCGGATATCGGCGCGGAAGCACTCGGCAAGATCTTCTGTGATGATGCCTACCTGTACCTTGTCCTCAGGCTCATCAATCCGCGCCCGTTCACCCTCTCCCTCGTCGACCTTGCCAGAATCGATGAGCTCTCAACTGCCATTGACACCTATGCGCTGGCGGCTATGAGCGATATCAACGCTAATCCAGGCGTCGCCGCACAGTATAATCAGGCCGCTGATGACAGTTTCACCATGTACAAACAACTGCGCATGGATGACTTCTACTATGTCGATCTCGGCGACTACCTGGACCATATCATGAACAGCCCAGGCATCGGCGGGAGCGTCAAGAGTCAGGCGAGTGAGGTCAAGGCGGTGTATGCGGATGCCGTGCTCTACCAGCGGGTCTATAAGTACCCGCAGGCGTCGGGGATGACCATTTTCCACAACATCTGGGGTTCCGAATTCTCCTATTCCCCAGATACCTACCACGAGATCCTCCTCTTCGGCGTCAATGCCTGGAAGGATTATGTGTCCCTCCTCGATTCTTTGAAGCCATAACAGATCTCCAACATATGTGTATTACCTCTAAACGGGGGCGTCATCTTGAAGCAAACGCCCCCTTTTTTGTCGGTGTCATGTATCAATCATGCGCGGTTCCGGAAGATCTCGAACCCCATGCTCCCCGAGTCATGATGGGAGGCGATACCTAAAAACAATGAGATTGGCTTGACTTGAACCGCTGAACAAAGTTAACCTATGATAATGATGAAGAAGTCCAGAGATGTTGGGAAATCGTTATAATTCGGGAGCGGATCCTCGAGGCCGCTCCGGATATGATCGTCCGGCCTGGCCTCGCAGATAATAATCAGGGGAGGTGTTGAAGCATGGCAACGGTTATCGTTCTTGGCGGATGTGGCGCTGTCGGCAGTTTTGCGGTGAAGACACTGGCTGCTCAGGAGATGTTCGAGCAGGTCGTCATCGGCGACTGGAACTATGAGAAGGCCCAGGGGCTGGCGAAAGGTCTCGGCCCGAAGGTCTCAGCCGTGAAGGTGAATGCAGAGGACAAGCAGAGCATCAAAGATGCCGTCAAGGGATTCGACATCGTCCTCAACTGCGTGGGACCTTTTTACAAGACCGTGAAGACCATCCTTACTGCGGTCCTTGAGCTGAGGATCAACTACATCGATGTGTGCGACGATGTGGATGTAACCCTGGATATCCTGGACATGGATGGCAAGGCCAAACAGGCTGGGATAACCGCCGTCATCGGCATGGGGAACTCACCCGGCGTATCGAATCTGCTCGGCAAGTTTGCAGCCGATACCTTATTGGATGAAACCGATTCCATCGATATCTTCCATGCACATGGCGGGGAGCCGATCGAGGGGGAGGGCGTCATCGGGCACCGGTTCCACTGCATGTCCATAGACATCCCCATGTTCTTGGAAGGTGAACTTAGGTATGTAAGGTATTTCGAGCCCGATGGGATAGCCCTGCGGCAGGACTTCGAGTTCCCCGTGCTGGGCAAGGTCCCCCTCTATCCCTATCCGCATCCGGAGCAGGTGACCATGCCGAAATATATCAAGGCCAGGCAGGTCACCAACAAGGGCTCGGTCATCCCCAACGAGTACTATGATCTGACGCGCGAGCTCTGCCGGCTCGGCCTTTCCAGCAAGGAACCGCTCAACGTCAAGGGCGTGACCATCACCCCCTATGACTTTGCCATGGCCTACATCATCAAGCAGCGGGAGAAGATACTGAAAGAGACGAAATTCGGGAAGCAACGCGGCTGCCTTTCGGTGGTGGTGAAGGGCAAGAAGGACGGCAAGTACCGAGAGTATCGATTCCACATGGCCTCGAAGAGCGAGGGCCTTGGCGAAGGCACGGGTATTCCGGCCGCCATGGGGGTCATGCTCATGCGGCAGGGCAAGATCACGGCCAAAGGCGTGCTGCCGCCGGAGGCATGCATCAATCCGAGCGATTTGATCGGCCTCGTCCCGCAGGTGATGAAGCTCGACAGCAAGAAGGAGGGCGGTGAGTCCTTTGGCGGGTTCGTTGTCCAGAGCGTCGACGCCCAGGGAAACATAACCACCGTCGATGTTTTTTAGAACCAGTTCTAGGGGAGCTGCCACAAGGCATCTCCCCTGGATTTAAAAAGGGGGTGGTGAGCATGCAAGACAGCGATAATACATATATTCTCGCCATAGATCACGGCACATCCGGTATCAAGGCCTCCATCGTTTCCATTTATGGCAAGGTGATCGCCTTCGAGTATGCAAAGACACCTATTTACTACCTGCCGAGGGGCGGAGCGGAACAGGACCCCGAGGAGTGGTGGCAAGCCCTCGTTTCGGCCTCGAAACGGCTGATGCAGAAGGGCATCGTGCCGAAGGAAGAAGTGGTCGCCGTATGCGTCTCGAGCACGTTCTCGAGCACGGTCGCGGTGGACAAGGACGGGAATCACCTCATGAACTCTATCACCTGGATGGACTCGCGGGGCGCCCCGTATGTGCAGAAGCTCATGGGCGGCTTTCCGAGCGTGGAAGGGTACAACCTCTTCCAACTCCTGCGCTGGATACCGAAGACCGCCGGCGGCCCCACGCTCTCGGGCAAGGATGACATCGCCCATGTCCTGCTCATCAAGCACGAGTTCCCACAAATCTATGAGAAGACCTGCATGTTCCTCCCCAGCAAGGATTACCTGAACTTGCGCTTGACGGGCGAGTTTGCGGCCTCGTACGACTCCATCCAGCTCTTCTGGGTGACCGATATCCGCGACATCAACCATATCCGCTACGACGACAAACTCATCCGCATTCTCGGGCTAGACCGGGACAAGCTGCCCCCGCTGAAGTACTCCATCGATATCTTAGGAAAGCTTGCTCCGCAGGTGGCCGATGAGATCGGTCTCT
>CAYGXB010000299.1:0-4050 GCA_964353605.1 uncultured Bacteriovoracaceae bacterium | reverse complement strand
CGCCTTTACTGGATGATTTGTCAATTGCGGAGGTCAGGCAACATATAGTCTCGAAGTCGGATTGTCTTGACACAAAAGGACTAATTCCTTACACTTGACCTGTTAAGAAGGTCTTTTTTATGAGAGAGAATATGAAAGTGTGAAGGAGGAACGCACATGAATATCAGACGTATAACCTCGCTTAACGTCTTGCTGTTGATATTCTGCCTGATGCTGCTGCCGTGCGCAGCCTACGCAGCGGGTGTAGCAGTGCCAAAGTCGGGCGCCCCCATCGGCAACTTACCGGCATACCTTGGCCCCGTGAATGACGGCCAGATCACCAACGTGACAACCATGCCCGCGGGAAGTTGGTATACCGGGACTACCGTCAAGGTCCAGTGGGTATGGCCGGGCTTTGTGAATTTCCCGGCTGATGTAACGTTATGGAGCGGCTCTCTGCAGGTCGCGACCGTCATTTCCGGCTGGTCCAATAATTGGGCGGGCTGGAACGTCCCGTACAACTTCAGCCCCGGAACCTATACGGTAAGAGTCCAAAGTTCAAAGAACCAAAAGAACCATTCCGAGACAACTGTCCGCATCGAAAACAGCGCACTGACCATTGTGGAACCCTCTGCCGACAATCTAGGGATCAATGGGGGCTCAGTGGCGATCAAATGGACCTATGCCGGCTTTGTAGGCTCCAGCGTCGACATTATAACCAACAATCCTATGACGGGAGAGTCTACGTGCGTCAAGAATTATCCCATAGGCAGCAACGGCAAGGGTGAATACAACGGCTGTATTTTGACTCCCCAACCAATAATGTTGCAGTGGTCGATCACTGTGAAAAGCACGCAATACCCGGGTATTAAAGCGATCAGGTTGGTAACAGTAAATGGCAAAGTTCAGATATTCCCGCCCGGCTCGACCCCGACTGCGCCTTGCACGGGCTATCCGTGCCCCCAGTAAATAGCAGCAAGCGCTGGCATAACCCTGACGGCTGGAACTATAATTTGAACTCTTGTCCGAGACCGCCGGTTCCGGTGTCAGTCTCGAAATTTTTTTGTGAAGATAATGGGCAATTATTTGTATTGGCTATGCTCTGATCTGACAACCATCCCTTCTCATACTAGTTTGGCTGGCTTGTCGAGCGGCTCACATAGCTGCTCTTTACGCGGAGATGCTTATCTGGAAATCGCAACCCTGAGAGAGGACAGGATGCTTCCCGGCAGCATCCTCAGACCGAATCGGAGCCAGTTCTTTGATGGCGGTCGGTAATCGGGATTCTCTGCCATGCAAATGGCATTTTGAGTGCACGACCTCACGCATAGGCCGCAGCCAATGCATTTCCCGGCATCGAAGATGTGCTGCTTGTCTTGGACGGTATGAGCATGGGTGTTGCAGACCTTCGAGCACTTCCCGCAGGCATTGCACATAGTCTCGTTAACCGCAGCGAGAAAGTGAGGAGGGGCAAGGGAAGCGCGGCCCTCGAAATGATTGATGGACTCGATGTAGTGGCAGCAGCAGTCGCAGCATGTACAGATGGCATTAGGGCTCGATGGCTCGATGTTTCCCGACAGGAAGACGAGGTTCTTCTCCCACCGATCCTGCACAATGTCCCGCATCTCCTCTCTGCTGATGAATCGACCGCTGCCGTTTTCTACAACAGATTGAGCAGGGTTGCCGAACACGAGGCAGCCATCCTGCGGGTGTGACCTTCTGCACTCGTGATCCGTGAACACCAGGGACTGTCTGCACTGGCAGACATTGAGCACGGCGAGTTTGTCGTGCGCCTCAATCATCTCCGACATGAGATCGGTGTCAACCACGCGGCTTTCGCTTTCCACGGTGGTCTCCACCGGGATGTTGCGGATGAGCGAAGATGGCCTGGTATTGTATTGGCTCGTATATCCGGTCGCATAAAGCCCATTGATGAGTTGTGCATACTGCCTGTGCCAGGGAGAATCCCTCCCGTCCATGAGCATGTACTCGAACATGCCAGGGATAAGCGGCAGCAAAGAGTACCCCTTTTCCGAGCTGAGGATCACCCTCCGCTTTGCCATGATTTCCAGAATTTCCCTGATCTCCCCTGGATTCCTCCTTGCTTTACGTGCGATCTTTTCAAGAGACTTGGGCAGGTAGAAGGGCAGGTGCTTCGCAACCAGGGCCTCCTCCGGGCTGAAGAGGTGGCAGATTAACTCTACGAGCTGATCGCTCATGGGCGGTCCCAGGAGCCTAACAGAGGTGAATACCTTAGCCAACTCTATCTGACCAGGGTGTGCTGTTCGGTTGTTGTAGATCATTTTCGCGTCTATCCCCCTCTCATGACAGTGTTCAGGGCTGCACCAGTTAAAACGGTTATGAGCTGTGGAGAAATGAGCCCTGAGCAACCCTTTATGGCATCATATGAGATAATGAGGTTCATGTCAAATTGGATTCCCCTCAAATGATCCTCCAGAAACCTCACCATTTGAGCTGGGAGATGATCATGCCAACGAGCATGAAGCCGCAGCCGATGAGGCCGCGGAGGCTCAGGACCTCGCCCAGGATGATCCAACCGCCAAACGCGGCGAACACGGTCTCGAGACTCAGGATGATTGCCGCATGCGCCGGATGCGCCTTCTGCTGCGCTACGACCTGCAGGGTATAGGCGACGCCGACCGAGAGGATGCCGCCGTAGAGGATGGGGATGGCGGCGTCTAAAAGACCTTGGGTGGTGATGTTTTCGGAGACGAGGGCGATAACCAGGCTCAAGACCGCGCAGATCATGTACTGGATGAAGGCCAGTCTCAATGGACCGATCCTGGCGGAGAACAGGCCGATGACTTGCACATGGCAGGCCCAGCAGACAGCGCTCAGGAGCATGAGGATGTCGCCGCGTGCGATGACGAAGCCGGTCTTGATGCTGAGGAGGTAGAGCCCCACCGTGGCGCAACCCACGCCGACCCAGGTTCCGCTTTGGATGCGGTGACCCCAGAAAAGGCTGATGATGGGGACGAGGATGACGTACAATCCGGTGATGAACCCGGCCTTGCCCGCCGTGGTATACACGATGCCGACCTGCTGGAGGGAGGCGCCGAGGAAGAGGGCGAGACCGGTGGCGAGGCCGCCAAAGAGAACCGTCTTTTTCCCGGGAATGGGATCTGCTGGTGAACCGGGTTTATCCTGCAGCAGGAACGGTACCAGGGTCAGACCGCCCAGGGCGAAGCGCACGCCGTTGAAGAGAAACGGCCCCACGTACTCCATGCCAACGCGCTGGGCTACGAAGGCAAAGCCCCAGATAACAGCGGTGAGCAGGAGCAGAGCATCAGATGTCAGACTGCGCGACCTCATCAATCCTTCCTTATTAAATATCCTGTCATACAGGAAATACGCATGATCTGCCAGCGCTGAAATTGACCGCGTGGGATGCTTCAGTCATGGGGTGCTTGTTGAAAAGCGGGATTCACCTCGATCCACCCTTGGCCTCAAAGAGGGCGACAGGGGAGGGCGGCTGGGATTATGATCACGCCCCGTCCATCCAGCAGACGGGCGCGGCGGGTACATCGTCGCCGGGTCTCGGATTCGACCGATATCCCCGGCGTCACCAACCATGGAGGGAGTGATTATTACCTCCTCAAGCTCGATGCCGACGGCAATGGCTCTGTACAGCCGTCTGCACCTCCGACGGGTGTGAGTGTTGTGTACCAGTCATCCAGCAACTGGAACCTGATAGGATTTTGATGGGAGATGAATTAAAAAGGTCTTCTGCTCTCATCTTCAATGTACACTCTATCTGTTGCAGTATGCCCCGCCAGAGGAACAGCAAGGGACAATACAAAAACATTGTTTACGGTTCCAATGATCACGGAAAAAATCAAGAACTGGGGGATAATAAAGTGAGATAGTTAATTACCCCGTTCACAAAAGCGGGGCTTCTCAAACAGCAAGGAGGAGAATTATATCACTCAGCTCAACATTCATCTCCCTCCACAGGATTGGGTATTCTGTGGGATTTTCTTAAATTTAGAGCTCTTATGAGACTGTCGAAAAACTCAAAGGATGAAAAGTGACAAAAAAACGACCTCGTAG
>CAYGXB010000298.1:0-4086 GCA_964353605.1 uncultured Bacteriovoracaceae bacterium | reverse complement strand
CAGAACTCTAGATCCCAAGAAAAATACGGAGGAAAGTGATTATGGAACAAAAAAATTCAGAGGAAAAACCTAGAGAAATCAAAACTAATGTTTTAGTGCCTTATGAGATTGCTGTAGGACAGACCTGGAGTAAATTTTTTGACTATCTCAAAGAAGAAAGAATCATGGGCAAAAGATGCTATAAATGCAAACGAATACTGGTTCCCCCACGAACCTTCTGTCCCAGGTGTTTCGAGGAAACTGATGAATGGGTGGAAGTTAGCCAAGAAGGCATCATCGAGACATGGTCATATGCGACTTTGAAGTTTTATGGCCAGATACAGGATCCCCCATTCATATCCGCTCAAATTCGGCTGGAAGGTGCTGATACCGGATTCCTTCATCGAATCGCCGGTTTTGATCTCTCTGACTTTGAGAAAGCGAATAAGATTGTCAAGCTCGGAGGGAAGGTAAAAGCGGTTTGGCGTAAAGATAAACGGGGTGACATTACAGACTTGGACTACTTTGCTCCGGTCGAAATTCTATCATTGTAAGCAGACGAGAAGAGGAGGATTGAAACATGTCAAAAGAATACAGGACAACTCCCAATAATGTGGCCCTGCCATATCGGTGGGCACTCGGCAAAATATGGACCCGATTTTTCAATGGACTCAAAGAAGAGAAGATCTTGGGAACCAAATGCAATACATGCGGCAAGGTTTTTGTTCCGGCAAGGCCCTTCTGCCCTGAATGTCTGGTTGACATGCAAAATTGGGTTGAAATCAGACAGGAAGGGACCGTCACATCGTGGAGTCTTGTCTGTAATAAATTTTATGCACAGGTCAAGGAACCACCCTACGTGCAGGCACTGATCCGTCTGGACGGGACTGATAGCGACTTTTTTCACTTCATTGGCGGAATTGATCTCTCGGATGCAAACAATGTACACAAGAAAATAAAGATCGGCACAAAGGTCAAAGCAATCTGGAGAGAAACAAAGAACGCAGATATCAACGACATTTCCTACTTTACTCCGGTCAAGTAAAGCGTTTTAAGGACATTCCCTATAATGAATTCTTCCCGATTTCTCATCAAACCGCTAAAATCTCTGGCTTCAAAGTGGTGACGTGGCCTCTAAAGGCATTCTTAGAGATCGTTTATCTTTTCCAAAGCGATGAACTTTCTCCCTACAAAACAACACCCCGGTACGAAAGGAGCGCATCATGGCTGAAAAGTCAGTTCTCATGAGAAAGACAGATAGCATATGCACTTTGACACTCAACCGTCCTCAAGTCATGAATGCTGTCAACCTGGAAATGATTGAGGAGGCGCTTCATACAGTCTACCAGGTTGCAGCCGATTCAGAGATAAAAGTAGTAATCATTGAGGGTGCTGGAGGAAACTTCTGTACTGGTGCTGACATGACCCTTTTCAAGGCTGGCGGTAAGGCACCCGAGTGGTTGGAGGCAATGAAACGACTCGGGCAGGTGATCAATATACTGCGGGAAATGCCTCAACCGATCATAACCAAGGTGCGCGGCATGGCAGTCGGCGGGGGAGCGAACCTGGCCTTGACCGGTGATTTTGTGATTGCCGCAGAGTCGGCCCAATTGTGCGAAATTTTTGTCAATATCGGCCTCGTACCTGATTGTGGCGGTATCTATTTTTTACCGCGGCTGGTCGGAATGGCCAAGGCCAGAGAACTTGCGCTTCTGGGAAATATGATTGATGGTAAAAACGCCGCATCAATCGGTCTTATCTATAAATGTGTACCGGATGGAAAGTTAGATCGAGAAGTCGATATTTTGGCCCGTTCACTTCTAACTAAATGCTCAGAATCGATTACCCTAATCAAACAAGGACTGAACAGCAGTTTTGACATGACGCTCAAAGATGCCCTCGCCTGGGAGGCGGCACATCAAGCCATCATGGGTCAGGGAGAGTATGTCAAAAAAATCGCGGAACAATTCTTTGAAAAACGGGGCAAATCCATATCGTAACGGGTCCCGCTTGCAGGGGTAACAAATAAAGAAATCAGCAAAAAGGGGGGGGGTGAAAATGGGATCAGACGTCATTGAAAACAATGTTCTGAGACGGTTCGCGTTGGGCGATACCTTCAGGAGAAACGCGAAAAGACTCAAGAATAAGACCGCATTGATTTTTCCTGCACCGGGGGGAGAGGTAATTCAATATACATGGGATGAATTTAACAGGGCTATTAACAGAGTTGCCAATGGTCTCCTGTCCCTCGGCATCGGGAAAAGAGATAAGGTTTCTATTTACTCAATGAATTGTCCTCAATTCCTGTTTTTGATATACGGTCTTGCCAAGATCGGCGCGAGTATTACTCCGGTAAATGTAACATTTAAGGATGAGGACGTAAAATTTGTTGTTACGAACTCCGAGGCAAAGATGCTTTTTATTGAGGATACCCTGATCGGGCGTATCGAGAATGTTTTAAACGAGTTGCGGGACGTTCAGTACGGTTATATCGGCGTTACCGGTGCGAAGGGAGTGCCGGATGGGTGGGTGGATATTACCGAGATGCTCGGTAAATATCCCGATAAGGAGCCGGAGGTTGAAATAGATATCGATGATATTGCGACTGTTACCTACACAAGCGGAACTGAGGCCCTTCCCAAGGGTGTCATGCTTACACACGGGAATTACTTTGCAGCCGCTTCCGCGTTACAGTCAAGAAATTATCTCGACGTGAGAGAAGATGATATCGGGCTTCAGGCCCTGCCCCTGTTTTACACGGGAGGTATTGCAGTGGCAACATTTTCTCTAATGTTAGGGGGAACGTTAGTGCTTGTCTATATGCCCGATGCCAATACTATAGCCGATTTGATAAGCACATATAAAACAACATATACGGTGCTGCCGCCGACACTTTATACCAGATTGCTGCAGGTTCCGGGAATAGAAGACATTGCGAAATTCCTGAGAAGATGTGTGTCGTTTGGCGCTACCATTCCCGAACAGATGATCGTCAACTGGAACAGAGTGGCTCCTCATATTGAGTGGGTATCTTTGTATGCCTCAAGCGAACTCTCTGCTCTGGGAACGGCAGGCAATTTTAAAGTGATGGGCGAGATACCCGAAAAAGATATGAACTGGGTGGGAAGACCGGCGCCCGCTCTTGAAATGAGAATTGTGGACATCAATAACAATGATGTACCGGTGGGCAAAGAAGGAGAGATGGTATTCAGGGGACCGGCGGTAATGAAAGGCTATTACAAGAATGAAGAAAAGAACAGGGAGATTTTTGCCGGGGGGTGGTTTCATTCCGGAGATGTGGGAAGGATGAATGAAGACGGAGAAGTGTTCTTTGTGGACAGGATAAAAGATATGGTCAAGAGCGGGGGAGAGAATATTCCTTGCGCAGGCATAGAATTTGTTGTGAGCACCCATACAAAGGTCGCGGAGTGCGCCGCTTTTGGCGTACCCCACCCTGATTGGATGGAAGCACTGACTGTGGCGGTAATTCCCAAAAAGGGAGAGACTATTGAAGAGGGTGAGATTATAAAATACTGCAAGGCGAAATTGCCCAGGTTTAAGGTACCGAAATATGTGCTCGTTGTTGATGACTTTCCAAGAAATCCCACGGGAAAGATTTTGAAGAAAGAACTGAGAAAGGTATACAAGAATATCGCGTCGGAGAAAAAATAGGAAGAGCGTTTAAGAGGGCAGATAGGATGAATTTTGATTTCACTGAAGAAGAAAAGAAATTTCGACAAGAAGTAGAGGATTTCACCAAGGAGGAACTGCCACCGGACTGGAATGAAAAAGCGCTATACTGGCCTGCCGGATACGGAACGCTTCCGATACTCGAGGAGGAATTCAAGGATCTATATGATAGGTTGCTGCTAAAATTGGGGCAGAAAGGGTGGCTCAATCTCGGATGGCCGAAGGAGTACGGTGGGCAGAATTCGATGATCAAGCATGCCATAGCTGATGATGTCATGAGCTACTACAGAATACCGGGGGGGGATGTCTCCACAGCCATTTGCGGCCCGACCATTGCGATTGTTGCCAGCAAAGAAATGAAACAGGAGTGGTTGCCGAGGATCGCCAGAGGCAAAGTACGCATGTGGTTGGGATACA
>CAYGXB010000297.1:0-4139 GCA_964353605.1 uncultured Bacteriovoracaceae bacterium | reverse complement strand
CTCATTCTAAAGACTGCAAAGCAAGCTTCGAGGAATTAACCCGAATGAGATTAAAAGGGAGGATGCAATGCGACTCAGGATGTCTTCAAACAGGCTGATGGCACTCTACATGGCAGTGGTGTTTATGTTGGGTTTTGCGCTCCTGCCGGGCTGTTCCCATACCGGGACAGCACCGGTCAAGGCGTCCGATCTCGCCCAGGGAAGGATTATGCACCAGGTGGTGGCTCCGACCACGACCGGACGCGTAGCAGGTCGAGTGGAGGCCGACGGATTAAAGATCTTCCTGGGCATCCCGTTTGCGAAACCGCCGGTGGGTGAGCTTCGCTTTGAGAAACCTCAGCCCCCGCACCCTTGGCAGGGCATCTATCCGGCGCTGGCATTTGGCCCGGTTTTTCCCCAGACTTTTGAAAAGACCGAACCCTCCTCGCTCTACTTCCGGGACGAGGACTGCCTGCGGCTCAATATCTGGACCCCAGCCGTTGACAATGCCAAGCGCCCGGTCATGGTCTTTATCCATGGCGGCGGATATATATGGGGTTCCAGCCTTGATCCTCTGTATGATGGCGGGAACCTGGCCCGGCGCGGCAATGTTGTCGTCGTCTCCCTCAACTACCGCATGGGGGCCCTTGGCTACCTTGATCTCTCTGCCATGGGCGGCGAAGAGTATGCTGACAGCGGCAATCTGGCGGTACTCGACCAGGTGGCGGCTCTCAGGTGGCTGAGCGACAATATCGAGACCCTCGGCGGCGATCCCGCCAATGTCACCATCTTCGGCGAATCCGCCGGCGCTGGGAGCGTTGCCACCCTCCTGACCGTCAAAGAGGCCCGCGGCCTCTTTCACAGGGCCATTGCACAGAGCGGCGCCTTCCGGATCACCCGGTCCAAAGAGCACGCCTCCGGGGTGACCCAGCGCTTCATGGAACTGGCCGGGGTTTCTGATGTGAAGGGGCTCAAGGCCCTCGCACAAGCCGATATCCTTAAGGCGCAGGAGAAGCTCATCAAAGAGGCCGGCATCGCATGTGACCGCCTCTTCGGACCGGTACGCGACGGCCGGGTCGTGCCTGAGGATCCCCTCAAGGCCGTGGCCGGAGGGTGCGCTAGGGACGTGGATCTGCTCACTGGCACCACGGAAGACGAGATGCGCTTCTGGATCAAATACGAATCCATGCTGCCCTATATCCCGGCCTCAATCATGCTTTCTTTTACACCGGATACCAAGGTCTGGGATAAGGAGATGAGAGATAAGATCATCACCCATTACAAGCGTCAAATGCCGGAGGCCAAAAGCGGCGACAGAGGCTTGGCTATCGGTACCGGCTTCTTCTTCCGCATGCCCCAGATCCGCCTGGCTGAGGCCCAAGCCAACCACGCTAATACCTGGATGTACCTCTTCACCTGGGACTCGCCCATTGAGAACGGCCTGTTCGGGTCCCGGCACGCCCTGGAGCTGCGCTTTGTCTTCAACAATCTCGACAGCGAAGTGGGAACAAATCCGCCGGTCAAGCTCGTCGAAGTGATGCAGGATGCCTGGGTCGCCTTTGCCAAAACCGGCAACCCCAACCACAAGGACCTGCCTGCATGGCCCAAGTACGACAAAGAACGCCGGGCTACCATGACCTTCAACGAGCAATGCACCATGGTCGAGGATCCCGGCCGGGAAGACCGCCTCTTCTGGGAGGCCATCCTGCCCTGACCGGCAAGGATAGAAAAAAGTTCAATACCCCCGATCCCCCTTGATCTCAAAGGGGAATCGGGGATATGCCTCGGGCCATCCCAGGCTCACGCCGCTTCGCAGCGCGTCTGCTGCGTATCCCATTTTATTGTCCTGCAAAATGTGACCTTTTTTGATCGCGGATCCTCAGGAACGAGCATACGCAGTTCCTTTCATAAACCACCCGCGGAGCTGGTCGAGTGCTTGGTATTATATATCCCGACCAACCGCCGCTTCCGGACTTGACTCCCTCTGTGAGAGGACTATATTTTATCAGTGATATTATCATATTCGTCAAGGAGGGCTCATGGTGAAGATTTCCAAGTGGGGGTTGATCCTGGGGGTGTTGCTGATGCTGGCCCCTCCGCTCCTGGCAGCGGAATCGATCAAGGAGATCCGTGTCGTGAGTGCGGAATGGAAGGACTATACGAACCGGGACGGGACGGGGGCCTATTGGGAAGCGGTCAAGGCCATATACGAGCCAATGGGCATAAAGGTGAAGACCACGGTCCTGCCCTGGAAGCGCGCGACCTCCATAGTGCTGGATAAGCAGAGCGATGCCGTCGTGGGGGAATACTTCCACAAGGACATGGGCTACCTATACCCCACATGCCGGATAAGCATCGAGGCGCCCGTGGTAGCATGCTTCAAGAAAGGGCTTGTCCCAAACTGGAAAGGGCACGCCTCCATGGTCGGCAGGACGGTGGGCTGGATCCGGGGATATGAATTTCAAAGGTGGCTCAAGACAAAGGTGAATCCCTACGCATTGGACGACCTTGAGCAGGGATTGTGGATGCTGGCACTGGGTCGGATCGATTTCCTGCTGGATTATGAAGCCGATATCAGACGCGAGGCGAAGAACCTCCAGCTCGATCCGAACGCCTTTCAGATGGAGACGATGGTCCAGGGGAACAGGCTATACGTAGCCTTCGCACCTACCACGCGGTCGAAAAAGCTCATCCAGATATTCGATGCGCGCATGCCGCAGCTCATCGCCTCGGGTGAGCTCAAAAAGATCTATACGAAATGGGGGCTGCGTGGGGATGAGTTCGGCTGCGACTGAGCCAGGGGCAAGAAAATCCACGGGTAAGGCTGCGGTTGCAAGTCCTTGACTTTGCCCGTGCCACTCCGTATATGCCCCTTTGGTGTCAGGTACGGTCAATGGACAAAAATGTGCTCGCTGTGCAACTTTATCAATTGTCCGGGCCTAACACCCTAGTTCCTCCAGCCGCGCGATCATGATCCAAGGACGAAGGGTCGCGTGGCTGGGAGCCGGTGCGACTTCGGCGCGAGCCTTCACGCAGTGAAGATCGCGTCGAAGTGACCCAGCAACCACACCCTGATTATCCTTGGCACGCGCAGCCCTACTACCCCGATAACCTTGGCCCCCCTTGAGACCAAGGGGGGTCGGGGGGTGTGGCTCGGGCCATCCCTGACCCTCGCCTTTCAGGCGGCCTGATAGCCGTCCAATTCAGCTATCCTGCCGAATTGTGACTCAGGTCATCCTGGGCCCTGGCCCTGCGGGCGCAGCTTCGATGTGTCTATTTTTGCTTTCCTGCAAAATTGTGAATTTTGTTAAATCACGGACGGCATGCTGTCGTAGTGTTTTTGCCGGACGGACTCGGGCAGGGCCAGGAAGGAGTCGATGCAGGCGAGCATCTCGGTCTTTTGGGCGTTGAGTTGACCGTGGACCTGGATGTAGTTGTTGGCGTGGTCGCAGGTGAAAACCGTGCCATCGGCATCCAGTTCGGTGAGGATGTCCCTGAGTTCGATGACGGCCCCCTCCGGGGTCTGGGGGACAAATTCGCCCGAATTTATCTTTTCATTGAGCCGGGAGGCAGGATGGATCCAGAGTCTGCGTACGCGGACGAAATGCGGTTTCACCGCGTTGATAACCTGGGCCGAGCCGTGGACGTGGTCTTCCCATAGAGCCTGTCCGCCGAGGCCGAGGAGGAGGTAGTAGCTCAATTCCATACCCGTGGTCTTGACCCGCTGGCCTGCCTCAATGAGCTGGCTCTGGCTTGTGCCTTTCTTGTGAAAGCGCAGAACGGCATCCGATCCGCTCTCCATACCCACGTGGAGCCGGTCGAGCCCGGCGGCGTGGATGGCCTGTAGCTCCTCGAGCGTCTTTTTCCAGGCGCTGGACGCCCGGCCATAGGAGGTCACCCGTTTGAGGCGGGGGAATTGCTTTCGCAGGTGGGAGAGGGTCTCGACGAGGAAATCGGTCGGCAACGCCAGGGGATTGGCGTCGCCCAGGAATGCGGTCTCGAACTGGTCGCCATACATCGCGCGGAGGGCATCAATATCCCGTATAACATCGGCGCGATCCCGTTTCGAGTGTGGGACGCCGAAGAGATCGTATATGCCGCAGAAGAGGCAGCGGTTCCAGTCACAGCCCCTGGTCGCCCTGAGGAGCAGGCTGTGCGCT
>CAYGXB010000296.1:0-4143 GCA_964353605.1 uncultured Bacteriovoracaceae bacterium | reverse complement strand
ATCTAGCCTTCATCAAGATTACAGAGATTGGCTGGATAGACTTGCCCCGCATGAGCCGACCTCGTTCTACCGCCACAACCGCACCGGCGAGGACAACGGCGATGCGCACCTGAAACGGCAGATCATGGGAAGAGAGGTGGTCGTAGCCATAACCGCGGGTAATCTCGATTTCGGTCCCTGGGAGCAGATCTTCTATGGGGAGTTCGACGGCCAACGGAGGAAACGGGTGCTCATCAAGATCATCGGGGAATGACTGGTGGAGATGAGGGGATTTGAACCCCCGACCCCCGCGTTGCGAACGCGATGCTCTCCCTCTGAGCTACATCCCCACTGTCGCTTGTTTCTACTAGACTTTCTATTCTTCGTCAACCCATTCCCCCCCCGTTCCTCTCCAGGCGAAGAGGGACAATCGCGAGGTGTTGTGAGCGCTCCCTTTCATCATCGGAATATAGGGATCGTTCCCGGCACCTCGTCTTGAGAAGTTTTCGGGAGAGGGGTGGAGAAATCCCCCACACATCTTTCAAAAGGGGTTCTCCCGGATCTCATTACGATGCATTGTTCGAGCGAAGGCGATGGCCTCAGAATAGTCCTTGATCTCGCCATTGAGGCCCTTGTCTCGTATCTGCTTGAGGCAGGCACCGAGGTACTTGTCCTGGGAAAAGCCAATGGCGATGAGGTCTGTGCCCTTGACGGGCGGCTTGTAGTGGCGCCATGTGGTGATATAGGCGGAGATCATCTCCTTTATCTCCGGGCCTCTGGCCTTCGACATGGCGAAGAGGATCTCTTCCAGAGATGCCTCCTCTAGGGTATTGACCACCCAGGCCGGGGGATGATCCTTAGTAGTGGCGAATTCCCTGTATATCTCGAAAACCTTGTTCTTGGATGCAAGCAGTTCCCGGGCATCATTGCGAGTAAGGCCGAGGCTCTCTGTAATCGTGATAATGGACTTTGGTTTCATCTGGTCGGTCAAGGCCAGAATGTAAATGAACCATGGCCTGACGGTCTCGTGGGTATAGAGGAGATTGAACCAGGAAATAGTCTCTCTCACCTGCTGGAAATTCTCCGCCACATGGACGCTGTAGGCAAGGGCCGGGTGGATGGCCTCGGGCACGCCAAGATCCCGCAACCGTTCCATGCACTTGATCGGATCGTCTTCCGAGAGAATCTGCCGTATCTCGTGGAATATGCGCCTTCCGGGGATATTCCGTAGGAAGCCAGAGCTCACGGCGGAGTGCACGAGGGAGAGGGTCTGCTTTCCGAGCGAAAATCCATAGCGCTTCTCGAAACGCACCGCACGCAGGATTCGGGAAGGGTCCTCCACGAAGCTCAAGGAGTGCAGGACCCGGATGCGTTTCTCTTTGATGTCCCGTTGAGCTCCGAAGAAGTCGATCAGCTCGCCGAAGCGGGGAGGGTTGAGGGCAATCGCTATGGTATTGATCGTGAAATCCCGGCGATAGAGATCGAGTTTCAAAGTGGATTCCTCAACCACGGGGGAACCTCCGGGAATCTTGTAATATTCAAGCCGTGCCGTGGCTACATCTATGTGCCTCCCTTTCGGCAGCGTGATCACCGCGGTCTTGTACTTCTCGTGCGCAGCTACCCGGGCATTGGAGAGCTTGGCGAATTCTTTGGCGAAGGCGATCCCATCGCCCTCCACAACGAGGTCCACATCGAGATTGTCAATCCTCAGCATCATATCCCGCACAATGCCGCCGACCAAGAAGATGTTGTAGCCCATGGAAGTGGCAAGTTCCCCTGCCCGCTTCAAAAGCGCGTACATATCCCGCGGGAACCGCTCTTCGAGCAGGCCCTGGACGGATTTCTTCTGGGAGGAAGCGCGGGAGACACCCTCGATCTTCTCCATCTTCTCATGCATAGCCCGCATGAGATCGGTCCTAGTAATGATTCCGATGATCCTCCTGTCCTCCATGACGGGCAGCAGACGCTGGTTCCCGTCGATGACGAGGTTACGTATCTCGGCGATGGTGGAGTCTGGTCGTACGGTCTTGATATCGCGGACCATGTAGTCCTTGACCGTTGCCTGCCCGAGGTTGTGCCCTTGCGCCCTGGTGACGGTCTGTCGCGTCACATAGCCCAGGAGCCGCTCATCCTTTGATTTCACGATGACAGCGTTGATATTGTACTTGTTTAAGGTTTCGCTCGCCTCATCGATGGTGGCATCGAGGTATACTCCTTTGACCGGAAAGGTCATGATATCCCGTGACGTGATTCTGGGCTTCGCTGCCTTCTTGATGTGCTTGATGAGCATGTTCTCCGTTTGGTCCAGGGAGAAGTCTTTAATTGATGCGGCAGCCGCGGTGGGGTGACCTCCACCTCCGAACAGCAGGGCTGTATCTGAGGCATTGATCTGTGGCAGGGCGCTCCGTGCCACCATGTATATGCGCTCCCCCATTTGGCCGAGGGCGAATAGGGCATCTACGGCGAACATGGTCCTGAGCTTATGCACGAGCATGGCGAAATCTTCCACGTAAGTAGCTGAGATCGAGCGGGTGATGAGGATGTTGATGCCATGGATCTGCAAGGTGTGGGCGTTCTTGATGAGCTGATCCAGGATATCGACCTGATCGGGGCTTAACTCCTTGGCTACCATCCGGGATACTTGATTGAGGTCCGCCCCCCAGGTAAGAAGCGTGGCGAGGGCGAGGCAGTCCTGGGGCGTGGTCGAGGGGAAGAGGAGCGAGCCGGTATCCTCATAGATGCCCATGGCCATGACCGTGGCGATCTCCGGGCTCGGTTTGCACCCCTTGGTATTGATGATATCCATCATGAGAGCGATGTTGGAGCCAAGCTCCTTGCAGTACTCCTCCTGTCCTTTGATGTCATCCGGGGATGCCGGATGATGGTCGTATATGATAACCTCAAGCCCTTTTCTGCCGAGGATTTCCGCGAAGGGACCGATGCGGGAGGCCTGCCGCGTGTCAACAATGATGATTCGACTGATAGCATCCAGGTCGATATTCTTGAGCTTTACCACCTCGGAATTCACGTGCGGGGCATGCATGAGGTAGTCGCGTACTCCCTTTTCCTGGGAGCCGGGAAAGATCAGGAGGGCCCCGGGATAGAGCATTTTGGCGGCCAGCATGGAGGCGAGGGCATCGAAGTCGGCCTGGATGTGAGAGGTGATGACCTCCATACTTATCCCCTCGGATGATACTGCGTATGGATATCCTTGAGTCGCTGGGAGGTGATGTGGGTATAGATCTGTGTAGTGGAGATGTCAGAATGTCCGAGCATCATCTGGACAGAGCGGAGATCGGCCCCTCCAGCGAGGAGATGAGTGGCGAAGGAATGCCGGAGGGTATGCGGGGAGATGGATTTATAGATGCCTGCCGCGTGTGCATAGCGCTTGATGAGGTGCCAGAAGTTCTGCCTCGTCATGCCCCCCCCACGGTTCGAGCAGAAGAGGATATCCGTCTTCTGGCCAACGAGCTGCGGTCTCCCAGAGGCGAGGTAGTCCTTTACATGCTTGAGGGCGCTCTCACCCATTGGCACCAGCCGTTCTTTGGAGCCTTTGCCCTTGGTCACGAGATAGCCGACATAGAGATTGAGGTTCTGGAGTTTTAAACACACGAGCTCGGAGACCCGCAATCCCGTTGCATAGAGGAGCTCGAGCATGGCCTTGTCTCGCAAACCTAGAGGCGAGGAGCTCTCTGGGGCAGAAAGGAGCCTGTCCACCTCATCCGTGCTCAATACTTCGGGCAGGTAGGATCCACGTTTCGGGAGGAGGAGTTCCCTGGTCGGGTCCGTATCCATGAGTTCCTCCTCGAGGAGGAATCTATAGAATTGCCGGATTGATGATAGCCTCCGGTTAAGGCTTGTGGCCTTGAGCCCGATCACCCTGCAGGCAGAGGTAAATCGATGCAGACTCTCACCGCGCACCTCAATAAAATCAAGCTCTTGGTCATCGAGCCAGGCACCGAAAACCCTGAGGTCATTTTCATAAGCACTTAAGGTGTTTTCTGGAGATGATCGCTCGGATACGAGGTACTCGAGGAAGGCGTCGATCAGGGCATGGTTCATCTCTTCGCAATCTTGGGGTTGAGCCCCAGCTTTTTCACCTCGGCCAGGACCAAGTTGGCATTTTTCATCTCCGGGAATGCCCCCGTGAGAATCCTGAGGCAT
>CAYGXB010000295.1:0-4143 GCA_964353605.1 uncultured Bacteriovoracaceae bacterium | reverse complement strand
AGTCTTCCACCGCACCTGCGCCGACAGCGGCCGAAGAGATATCGATGGAGCCCGCTACCACTTTGACCTCACGGGAAAGACCCCAGTCCTGTGCCACGTCCGGGAGAAGGGTGCCGATGATATCGATGCTTCGGCACAGATTGGGATATTTTTCGCGGGCGATGCCCGAGGCCTTTACCAAGATGTCGCTGTAGGTGATGTTGTGCGGGTCGCGCGTGTCCGTGACCCAACTGGTCATGATGGAGTCATGGGTGGACACGTATTCGCCGCTGAGCCGCATGTTTACGTAGTCCAGGGAATTGAGAAATTTATACGTCCGCTCGTACACCTCGGGCAGCTCATGCTTGATATACTGCATGTGCCCGGCCGGGTCCTTGCCGGATTTGGAAGGGCCACCGCCGGTGATGCGCATCCAGCGGATGAGCTTGCGTACATCATACCCTTCGACCCGTATCGGGCCGCCGATGAGCCGGGCAACGTGCTCGGCCGCCCGCGAGTCCATCCAGCTCATGGAGCGCATCAAACAGTTCCCGTTCCTGTCAACGGGAACCGTCTCTTCACCCATGGACGAGGTGCACACCGCCTCGATCTCTTGGGGGGGGACCAGCCCCTTGCCTAAGAGCCGCTTCACTGCAGTAGAAATGGACCGCCACCAGTCGTTCGGGTCCTGTTCCGCCCCGCCGCCGGCGAGCAGATAGAGGGTTACCGGTTCATATTCCCACGCGATCACCTCGCCCAGTGTCGAAACCAAAGCCACCTTGGCCCCGGAGGTGCCATGATCGATTGCCAAAATCGAGCGTTTCGTTTTTTGCATCGTCTGCGTCCTTTCTTTCACGTGCACACTGTCCGGGACAATCCCGGGTTTTGCTGGCCTTAAGAAGCAGGCCGCGCCATCTCCTTTATTATCTTCGACTCCTTCAGCCTGGTAATCAGCATAAAATTCATCACCAGCAGGCCGCAGGCCAGCAGCATAGCGGGGGTAAAAGAGCCGTAGATGTCATTGGCGAGCCCCATGCCATAGATAAAGATCACCGAAAGCTGTCCGGCGAGCTGGAGCAAGCCATTGGAAGTCCCTTCCGGCGCCGGATAGGTGATCTCGGCCGCATACTGAAGTGCTACCGGGGCCAAGCTGATCATGAAGAAGCCGACACAGAATGCAGATACCAGGAGGATAGGATATCCATGGCCGAAGGCGATTCCCAGCACCCCCGGGAGCGCACACAGGGTTCCGATCAACATGAACGGCTTTCTCTTCCTCCAGTAATCCGAAAGGGGGGGAATGATCACGGCGCCGATAATGCCGCCGATCAGCAGGAGTCCGCCTACCATACCCGCCTGGGTGATTGACAATCCCTTCGGCCTCACGATATTCTCCACCCAGGTTGCCACCCCGTTGAAGATCCCCACCCCTACGAAAAACAAGATCATGAGGTACCAGAAATGCAGGCTCCTCATCATGCTCTTGAAACCATCGAACATGAGGGCCCGCTCGATGTAACCCGGAGGACTGGGGCTGGTGGGAGGTTTCTCGCGGGCGAAGATCAGAAATACCCCTGCGGAAAGGGCAGCCGCGATGCCATAGATCATTTGCATGGCATCTATGCTGTAGCGGGTGACCAGGTAGGGGGTCAGCATAAGCCCCACTGCCGTGCCTAAGAAATTAGCCATCAGTCCCAACCCGGAGGCAGTCGCGCGCTCATTGATGGGAAACCACTTGGCCGCTACGGTCGTGAAAGCATTCAGGAGAAACGGCTGCGCGACGGCAATGCCGATGGTGCAGAGCAGCACGAGGGTGTAACTGGAGGAAAAGATCCCCCGCAGCAGGCCGAATAGCCCGAACAAAACCGCCCCCAAGCCGACTCCCTTAAGAAAACCATATGTATCGATGAACCATGCGGCGGGAATCCCTATGGGGATGTATACGATCATGAACAGCATGGCCAGGATCCCGATCTGCATATCGGTTACACCGTAATACTTCGCCGCCAACCCCGTGATCGGGGCAAAACATATCCAGAGGAACTGGATCGTCATATTGATAAGCATGAATACGCCAAGCACGACCCAGCGGTAGCCGTAAACCTTGATTTTGGATTCATCCATAGAGCATCCTCCTCAGCCTCGTGTTTTTTTAATCACTTCCTCGGGATAGGTAGCGACGCAGGTCATTGCGGTTCATCCCTTCGATAGCTTATGTACCCTTTCCGGAGAGACATGCAAGGGCCTGCGCGATGGAACTCTTGCCATGCACAATGCCGTGCAATGCCGTTATCATGCCAGAGGGGTTCTCGTGCTGCCAGATGTTGCGTCCAAAGAGGATGCCCCGGGCGCCGTCTTCGCATGCTTCTTTGGCCACCCTGAAGGTATCCTTTTCCGTTTCCATCTTGCCCCCGCCCAGAATCAGGACCGGGATGGGCAGGTTGCGCATCATCCTGGCGAAAGCGGCACGGTCTTCCAGGTAGGGAACCTTGAGGATGTCGGCCCCGATTTCAAAGGCGATGCGATAGGCGTTTTCCAGCATATCCACCCTCGCTATCGCACCGCTGAAATTTTTCTTGCCCCAGAACACGACCTCCGCAATCAGAGGCAGGCCCGAGACATGCGCCTCTTCAGCATATCTGGCGAGGTAGGCGATATTGCGTTCCATGACCCTATGATCCTCCCGCCCGAATATCAGGTAACAGCAGATCGCCCTTGCCCCGAGGCGAACCGATTCCGCTACCGAAGCGATGGGCACTTGCATCTCGATATCCCCCAGGAATTCCGCCGAGGTGGAGAAGGTAATGTAATCCATGCGGGTGACAATCCTGACCCCTGATGCCTTCCCGAGCTCCTCGGCAAAACAGCGCGCAAAGCCCGGGGTGATCATGATGCCATCAGGACCTCCGGCCAGCACCTTCGCTAGCGTCGCACCCGGATCTTCAAATCCAGGGTGATTGCCGGCGAGGCCGTGATCCATGGCCACGATGAGCGCCCTGCCATCGGCTGGAAAGAACCGTTCAACAATCCTGGTCATATACTCCCCCTCGTTTGTGCTCTTTATGCGTTAGGTGTAAACCCCATCTCTCAAATCCTTATTGCTCAACATGGCTGAAAACAGGGTCGAACCATTCCAGGGAATCATCGCTGTACACCGCCGGGGATATTCGGCTGCATGGCTTTCTTTTGGCAAGACAGTAAGTCTTCCAAAAGCTCTCTGGTATAGGCCCAATGCGAGATCGCATATGGTGCACCCATGGGGTTCCCCCTCTTGCGGATAGATTTCAATCACATGTACAGCGATTTTGTGCTCATCATTATATAATCTCTCAAATCGTATAGCAAGCGATCTCATGCATAGCTTTCGAGGAAAGACGCCATGAACTTTTTTCCGAGCTCCAAGAATATGGTGGTGCCGTTTAACATGTCCAGATAGGCTTCAGTACCCTCTCCCGCAAGAGCGATCTTTGATGTCCATCGGCGGATCATTCTCCGGGGAGAGGGTGTGGTACTTGCGCAGGCGGGGAAAATACCCTAGAGTGAAATAAAGTGTTAAGAAAGGAGGTGCATGCCTTATGATGACCGCCCAACAATATGAAGAGAGTCTGCGGAAACTGCATCTCGTCGTGTACCTGTTCGGCGAAAGGGTAAAAAACGTGGTCGATGAACCCTTCATTCGGCCGTCTATGCTTGCAGTGGCAAAAACCTATGATCTGGCGTTGCGCCCGGAATATGAAGACCTCATGACGGCAACATCCCATCTGACGGGGAAAAAGATCAACCGCTTTACCCATATTCATCAGAGCATCGAGGATCTGGTGAAAAAAAGCAAAATGGGACGCCTGCTCGGTCGCGAAACCGGATGCTGTTTTCAGCGTTGTGTAGGCATAGATGCGCTCAATGCCTTGTCGATCGTAACCTATGACATCGACAAGACGCACGGAACCAGGTATTATCAGCGTTTTCTGTCCTATCTCGCCTATGTGCAGGAAAACGATCTGATCTGTGACGGCGCCATGACCGATCCCAAAGGCGATCGCAGTCTATCGCCCCATGAACAGACTGACCCGGACCAATTCCTGCACGTAGTGGAGGAAAAAAAGGACGGGATCGTCGTCCGCGGGGCAAAGGTGCCGCGCGACGTAGCCTTCCAGCGGGGGCAGC
>CAYGXB010000294.1:0-4144 GCA_964353605.1 uncultured Bacteriovoracaceae bacterium | reverse complement strand
AGGAGCGAGGAAATATATTTCTCAGCGCTGGGGAATATTGTGAATTATTTTCCACATCTCCTGCGCGTTTTTAAGCTTGCCGGGCAAACAATGAACAATGGTTCATATGTCCTGGATGTGGACGATCATTTCATTTTTCAGAGCGGCCTTATACAACGCACCCTTGGCCTCCCTTCAGACGAAAGGGGGGCAGGGGTGTGACTCGTGCCATCCCTGGCCCTCGCCTTTCAGGCGCGTCTTGCAACGCGTCCAATTCGGTTATCCTTACCGGATTGTGACTCGTGCCATCCCTGGCCCTCGCCCGTTGGGCACACCTACAGGTGCGTCCAATTTTGCTGTCCCACAAAATTGTGAGCTTTTTTTAGGGCCTAAAGTTATTAGTGCAGGTGAAGTTCTAACCCAGTTGATACACCTTCCCCTCTTGCGGCACGATTACCTCAATGCCTGCCTGCTTTTCAATACTTCGTGCCAATCTGCGGATATCCGCATCGGACCGTTTTGGATGGTGATGAACTGGCATGAGCTGCCTTACACCAGCCCGCATTGCAATCTGTGCAACTGCGCTCGCGTATGAGTGCATTGAACGCTCTACAGGGTTATATGATGCCTCAGCATCAGTCAACCACACCTCATGCAAAAGGAGTTCAACGCCTTGTGCGAATACCTGTGTTGCCTGATCTGCAATGGTATCGGTAATATAGGCTATCACATCTGCTATCCGAATGCCTACCGAGCCCCCCGGGTGATCCTGAGCCCGGAGTTGGATTGTCAAATCTCCAATCTGCAGGCTCTCCTGCGTTAGTTCAACAACCTCGATAGGCACGGGGAACTCGTGCAGGGTGAGTGAGAACAATGGCGGATGCAGAAGTTGATTCAGAGCTTCTTCTGGGACTGCTTGCACAAATGGCTGCCCTGGGGCATATATCCGCAAACACCCCCTCGTCCACATACCAGGTAAATAGGACAGTCCAACAACGTGGTCGAGATGATAGTGGGAGAGTATGATATTGAGACAGTCATAGGGCCGTAGCAACTCCATGACAGGTCGCTCAAGAAGGCGGGCCATTCCCGTACCGGCGTCAACAAGCAGGGCTTCGCTTCTCCAGAGAACAAGGAAGCTCATCGTTTGTCGCCCAAACGATGGTATGAAGCCATTTGTACCCAAAGGGACCAAGCGCAGTGTCACGGGGTTGCCTCTCAATTCGCATTGCTCACAAATGCAATTCCTGAGTAGACCCAAATAATGTTTGAGTTCTCCTAAAAAAGGTATCATCCTAGGCTTACCGTGTAAAGGATGTTATTCTCCCGCTTATCACTGGTGCAGTCTATGAGGGGGTGGCACTATAGGTGCTCCAAACCAGTTCAGATATATTGGATTAATTATTTTTTTGGTGTGTGACGATAATAATGAGCAGGTTCTTCAAGGTTCATTCCCCAAAGAACCTCCTCATTTCGCAGGTCGCCAAAGACCTGCTTTTTTTTACATGATGCCGCTCTTGATATATCCAGTCTCAAGATTATTATTAGGTAATAGCCCTATCTTGTGCCTATGCACTCGACTCTTACGAGCTTATTGATTTCTGATATCTCATATCAATATGCATTCAGACAGCGAGGAATCAAAAAGCTCATACCCCCTCCCCTTAGCTCCCGGGCAGAGGCAAGGGTCGATCTGGCCTATAGGTCAACGGCATCAAGGGATGGAGGGGTGCGGGGGTGATATTTTTGGCTTTTAGCTCAGGGAGGGCTTACTGTCCTTCCGTTTTGTTTTTCCCCGCCTGCTCCAGCCTTTCCAACCTGCAGTTGATATCCTGTACCCGTGACGTCAGGGTGTCGGTATAGCGTTGTAGCATTTGCAGACCCTGCGCCATGGAACTGATGGCCTGGGCCATCTTGTTGGCGAGATCGGGATGGGTGCGCAGTCCGGTGTTCCGCGCGATGAGCATCCCCCGCTGGGTGTTGGAGTGAACGGGATGAATCTCGGTGGTGAAACCAGATTGCTGCAGATGACCGACAAGCTCTGCAACGGTGTACTTATCGGAAAGATCCTGATGAATCATCATGACCATGGTCCCAATCCTTGCCAGAAATTCCCTGGGCGTATTGATGAAGATCTCGAATTCGGCTCCCTCACAGTTGACCTTAGCCAGGTGGCAATGCGATATTGCATGCTCCTCCATGAAAGCGGCCAGGGTCGTTGTGGGTACGATCTCGTAGTTCTCTGAACGTGCTTTGGTAATACTGTGCCCGGCAGTATGTTTCGTAAGATAGAGTCGGGACGAACCCTTGCTTCCGCTCAAGGCCAGCTTGCAGACCAGCACATTGCATAATTGGTTGAGCTTTACGTTTTCCTCGAGAACTATTGCATTCTCGCTGTAGGGTTCAAAGGCGTAGATCTTTCCCTTGGGAACTTTGGCGGCCATGAGGAGGGTGAAGGATCCAATATGGGCGCCGATGTCCATGATGATATGATCCGGGGCCGGCTGATAGTCTGGGATGTATCTGAGAAAGAAGTTGTGCGCAATGGTTTGTTTCAGATTATCGAGATCATCGGTGTCTTCCCGATAGAGGAACTTGAGCTCGCCGAATTGTGTGCTCTGCATGATACCCCTTCTTTTGGTTTTTTACAGTATACCACATCAGCCTCCCATTTAGCCAGCCCTTCTCACATCGCCCCCGCTTTCACGGGATTCTCCCCTCATGAACCGTTTATCCCTGCCAGGCTCATTTCACAAATGGGAGCGAAAGGGTAAATTCTTAGGATTGAATTGTTAAGCTCAAGCAGCAAGATATACACCACATTCAATGGGGAGAGATAATGATTATCAAGGAAAGATATTCATGAAACCTTCACCGGAATGGCTTAAAATCAAGTGCGCCCAGCAAGATTCGAACTTGCGACCTTTGGATTCGTAGTCCAACGCTCTATCCAACTGAGCTATGGGCGCATACGCGTATGTTTTTATAGAACCGAAGCTAATCCGAGTCAATATGCTAGTTTGCTCGCATCAGTACTGCGGTGTGCAATGAACCACGCCTTTCCAACATTCGACCAAAAGGGGATCCTCCGGCTGATATGAAAAAGGGGACCGAATGGCCCCCTTTTCATGCTCGTTTGTGTCTATATTTTATGCCGCTTTAGCGTCTTCGGCCACCTTGATCTTGACCTCGGCTATTTTGGTACGGTTCTCCCATTTGGTGTATTCGGAGTCCTCCTTGGTAATGTGCTTGAGTTTCTCCTGGGCGATTTGCAGGTCCTGCCTAGTCACCTCGATGTCGATCTCCTCGGCCAGCTCCGCCATTTCGGCCAAGATGATCACCCGTGAACCGGTCACCTCGGCAAAGCCACCCGAGACGGCTATGTAGATGGTCCCTTCTGTGCCCTTGACCGTTATCTTGCCGGGTTTCAGGGTGGTCAGGAAAGTGGTGTGACCGACAAGCACGCCAAACTCGCCGGCAATACCAGGGGCCATCACCTCTTCCACCTTGCGGCTTAAGATCTGCCGTACCGGTGTCACCACATCAAGCTGAAACAGTTCCGCCATATTCGCCCCCTTTGCTCACATATTCCCCTTTATCCACCTTAGCGTCAATCCCTGGCCATCTTCTTGGTCTTCTCGACGGCCTCGTCGATCGTTCCGACCATGTAGAAAGCCTGCTCGGGGAGATCGTCCATCTCGCCGGAGACGATGCGCTTGAACCCATCGATGGTGTCCTTGAGCTCCACGTACTTGCCCAGATAACCGGTGAACTGCTCGGCGACGTGGAAGGACTGAGACAGGAACCTCTGGATCTTCCGGGCTCGGGACACGATAAGCTTATCTTCCTCGGACAGCTCGTCCATGCCGAGAATGGCGATGATATCCTGGAGTTCCTTGTATTTCTGGAGGATCTGCTGGACGCTGCGTGTCGTGGAGTAGTGCTCAAGGCCGACGATCTTCGGATCGAGGATGCGCGAGGTCGAATCGAGCGGGTCCACAGCGGGATAGATGCCGAGTTCAACGATCTGGCGCGAGAGAACCGTGGTAGCGTCCAGATGGCTGAATGTGGTGGCCGGGGCCGGATCAGTGAGGTCGTCCGCCGGCACGTAAATGGCCTGAACCGAGGTGATGGACCCTTTGGTCGTAGTGGTGATCCGCTCCTG
>CAYGXB010000293.1:0-4150 GCA_964353605.1 uncultured Bacteriovoracaceae bacterium | reverse complement strand
ATACAATTTACTATAGAGGTAATTGCTAATCTCATGTCCTGAGTCATCATTCGTTACTGTCCTTACCGCCTAACGACGGGCGTAAGCGCCCTGGTTCGCCGTCCTCCGTTTCGTCTGCTTTGCGCCTTGCGGCACCATGACCCCGATGTTCTGAGAGCGGCTCCCGGCATTCGTGAAGGACCTCGCTCGTGATGGGGTCTTTGACCACCTCGTGGTAGACATCGTTCTCCCTGTCTATGACCCTACTCCGATGCCTCCAGGTTCCGGTGTCCCTGTGAAAATCGGTGCCATGAACTTGTTCGACAAATGGTTTTCCTCCGTCAGCGTGCCGAAACTTCACGCCTAGCTGTTCCCTGACATTAACGGGTTCGTGTGCGCTTACATGAAGAATTGACCGGGCCATGGAGCCACACGCTGGGCACGGTGACTGAATTCCTATAGGGGCGCTCGTATCCACATCAAGCAGCAGGCCACAATCCCCGCAATTCACGACTTGTTCATCGACTGCCATTTCGTATTCCTTCCCGGCGAACAATGATTATACAGTCTGTATAAAACGGGAAACACAGACTGTGTCCTTCTGTATAAGAAGCTCCCGCCTCTTCTTGTCTTTCCGCGTAATATCATTTGTATCTACAATAATACCTATGAGTGCATTTGCAAGGGGGGGATTGAAAAATCTCCTCCCCCGACAAGGCTCTAACCATCATCTAATCATCCCCCCGCTGTTGTGATGGCGGGCCTTCGAGGTACATCCTGGTCAGGAGCCGATTTTCAGGCCTGCAAATCGTTCTTTTGAAGGCCAGATCAAAAGGAATGTTGTGCATAAGACTAAAGTCCTCAGCCTCGGCGGTCAGCGCGCTCATGGCCGCAGTGTAGCTACGTGCCTCCTTGGCAGGCGTATCGTCCTCAACGGGCGCCGGCCGCTGATAGTATTTCCGTGCAAGATCGACGTCGTCCCGCAACACTTCTCGGACGGCTGTCAGGTAGTCTGCGCCTTCATGTGCAGCCATGTACGTTTTCGCCCGCTCATCAACAATGTTGTCAGACCCCTCGATAATCGTAGCCAATGGCTGATCGTAGCTTCTTATTTCCATAATCTTTTCTCCTTTCTTCGCGCCTATAGGCGTTTATGTTTTCTCAGGGTGTCGAGGATTTCCCGTTCACCCCAATGATACGGATTAATATGCCGTTCTTTGACAATCCGGCCGCCACGTTCGAGGGAAACCTCTTCGCCGAAAATCTCGGGGCCGCCGAGCTGCAGCAAGCAATCAAGATCTCTCGGCAATAAGGGCTGGCCTTGTTTCACCTTCTTTTTTACGTTTTCTATTTCAGCCGTTAACATATTTGCTCTCCTTTCTTAAAAGGGGTGGCGCGGCCCAGGAGGGCAGGCCGCGCCTTGTTTGTGCGCGGTATGGCCTTGCCATGAGGCCTCTCCGCGCTTGAAACCAAAGGTATGCCCAGGCGGACGGGCTCCCAGACGAGGGGGAACCCGTTTCCTGAGCGCCCATAGCCCGATGCCATGGGGTGAAGCGGAGGAGCCACCTGGAGGGCAACCCGTCCCCCAGTATGGATAAAGAGAGATCCCGGCGTGCCGATGCACCGATGCATGACCGTGTGGAGACCCCTTGCTATGGAAGCCTTGTTCATAATGCCTACCAATCCTCATAAAAAGAGATGGATCTTTCGCCAGCAATCGTTGGCCGCAGCAAGTCGGGGCGGTTTTTCCGGACTTCTTGCCAGCTCGGTTCATAAGGGTCGTAGCTCGCCTCGCCGCTTTCCCTAAGCTGGGTGGCTAAACTTGGAAAACCCTGCGGGCGTACATCGGATGTGACCGCCTGCCCTGCCGCCAGGCAAGCCATGCCCAAAGCAACAACCGTGTCATCGTGCGTACCGCCGGTGTTTTCCAGCTTAAAACCATAGTTCCGCTCAACGATGCTCACCTGCGAGAGCTCCCGGATAAGTTCAGAATGATCAAAGATGCGAATGCGCCTGTCCTTGAACAAGGCCAACAGGTTCATGGTTAGCTTCTGCCAGTTCGCCCCTGAAAAGGTAAAGTCATCTATGCGCACCTTGCGCTCTAGCCGCTGCCGAAGGCCCGCCGATTGCCAAGGGTCAAAGCTCATAGACACGATATGAAAGTCGCGTGCCAAGCTTATCAGATAGCTCTCGACTTCCTCCACGCGCACCTCGGCGTTGCGCATAGCGGCAAAAATCTTCAGATGATCCAACATGATAAAACCCTGATCCCGATGCACTACAGCAATGGCCGTCCTGTCGCGCCGTAGACCCAGATCAAGTGCGAGGTAATAGCTCTTTTCTGCATCGCCCTGCTGCCGCTGCATAAGGCCCGGCTGGACAGCGACCTTTATGTCTTCGCTGGTCAACAGCGCTCCCGCGCCCGATGTCCATTGGTTTTCATGCAGTCTACGATAGATGTGATCCGGCAACCGGCTCCGCTGCTGCGCCAGGTATGTAGGCGTTATCCACGATGCAAGGTTTTCATGCGTCCAAAAGTAGTACATGCGGGGATCAATGCCGGATTTGGCCATGGTGGACAAATCCCATAGAAGCTGGCCCTCCCAAGGTTTATAGCCTGCATAGGAAATGCAGAAGTGCAGCGGTTGCGCCCGTGCCGGTGAGTGCGTCAGGGCTTCCCATAAGGCATAATCGGGCTGATTCCAGAGCTCATCCCACAGGACGCAGGAGGCGTTCAAACCGTGCACCAACTCTCCGTCACTACTCAATACCCTGTAAATACCCCTGCCATCTCGGCGCGCAATGGTATCATTATGATAGATGCGCACCTCGTTCCTCAGTAAAGGGCTGCGCTGTATGGCCTTTGCCGTCTGCGAAAAGATAATCCGTGCCTGATCCTTCGAGCCCGCTGCCGAGTAGACCTCGGGTTCTTGCTCTCCATCGCCAAGCAACATATAGCAGGCAATAAGCGCGGCCAGCGTGGATTTGCCGTTCTTCTTAGGCAGGCCGATCAAGGCAAGGTTGTACTGCCGAAGACCATCTTCATTCAGGGTATGAAATACAGGTCGAATTATGTGCTCTAGTTGCCAGGGCTCAAGCCGTATGGGATGTCCATCCTCTAGGAGAAAAAGCGTTGCAAACTTCTCAATATCAATGCGATTTTGCTTCACTTCGACTGCTCCTCTTCTATCCACTTCGCCAGGGATCTGCCTCGACCGGGCCTGGCCTGCCTCCTATCGATGCCCATTAATGTTTCAAGATCCTGCCGTAGGGACTTGCTATATCCTAGATGTAGCGAGCCCAGGCATTCCAAGGGTTTACCCTTCTCGTCAATGATGTGCTCTTGTTTGTCAATGAACAGGCCTAACTGCATCAGGATCATGATCTTTGATCGGATAAGATCCAACAAGATCCGTTGCGCCTGCGTGAGGCTCTGCGCCCCGCCACAGTCCTTGACAAGCGCACCCATAACCCTGTTCAGTTGCTTGCCCTCCGTGGTGCGTTTGTCGCTGTACCGCTGCTGAACCTGTACGGCATAGGCGCCATGTGTTATGTTGCAGCAACCCGCCATTATCTGCCTACCAAGTGCCTACCAACCACAGGCAACCAGTTATATTTACAGGCTGTTTTTAGCCTGATAAGAATATGATATTCTCGCGTCATAAACCCTCAATGTACTGAGAAACATCTGATCTGCGAAACCTGATAGAACGTCCAATTCGGCATGTTTTAATCGGCAGTGGGAATTTGCTTTTCTTTCCTGTCTTGTTGTACAAGCTTTTCGGGCTGATTCGAAGGATCTCAGCCACTTCGGCAAGCGTCAGCAATCGCTTTTCGTTTTTCCCATCAGGCACGGGTTCACCTCGCGTTTTCAATCCTGTCACCACTTTTGTCACCACGTGTTTTTTTGTCTGATTCGTTCGTATTTTTCATGCTTTACCCCTCATTTTGGCCCTATTTGGTGACACCAGAGATCTATAAGGTTTGACCCTGTATATATATAGAGTGCCGATTTTGGCCTTTTTCGTCAATGATTTCATAGCCTTCCACCGCTTTTAGTATGTGGTGACACTTTTGGTGACAAACTATAAAGATCATCTCGTTTGTCGTACGATATCTCACCTGCCGATCTCAGGTTTTTCATTGCCGACATGAATGCCCAGAGGCCTAT
>CAYGXB010000292.1:3913-4186 GCA_964353605.1 uncultured Bacteriovoracaceae bacterium | reverse complement strand
GCTCATCGCGAAAATACTCGGCGACGGCTAGACCGGAGAGGCCTACCCTGGCCCTTGCTCCGGGCGGCTCATTCATCTGGCCGTAAATCAGAGCGCACTTGTTGATGACCCCGGATTCCTTCATTTCAAGCCAGAGGTCGTTGCCTTCCCGGGTGCGCTCGCCCACGCCGCTGAACACGGAATAGCCGCCGTGTTTCATGGCGACATTGTGGATGAGCTCCATGATGAAGACTGTCTTGCCCACGCCGGCGCCGCCGAAGAGGCCGATCTTGC
>CAYGXB010000292.1:0-3903 GCA_964353605.1 uncultured Bacteriovoracaceae bacterium | reverse complement strand
GGGGTAAGGAGGTCGATGACCTTGATCCCGGTTTCGA
Source organism: uncultured Bacteriovoracaceae bacterium (assembly GCA_964353605.1). GTDB lineage: Bacteria > Desulfobacterota > Desulfomonilia > UBA1062 > UBA1062 > CAYGXB01. The sequence goes on along the minus strand of CAYGXB010000292.1, from coordinate 3,866 downwards.
ACCGCTCGATGGATGTGCTCTGCTCCGTGAACTTGGGCGGGTCGCGGTGAATGGGATAGCGCTTGTCGCTGACAATGGGACCCATCTCATCCACCGGGTTCCCTATGACGTTCATGATACGGCCGAGGACTGCATCTCCAACCGGAACGGTGATGGGGCCGCCGGTGTCCTTTACCTTCATACCCCGGACCAGACCGTCCGTTGAGTCCATGGCCACGCAGCGCACCTTGCGGTCACCGAGGTGCTGGGCCACTTCCAGAACGAGGTTGTCCTCCTCCTTGGAGAGATATGGGTTGGTCACGAACAGGGCATTATATATATCGGGGAGTCCCCCACTCTCGAACTCCACATCGACAACAGCTCCAATGACCTGAGTCAGCTTACCAATATTCATCAAAACACCCCCTATTCCCTTTCTACTTATCCCTTCAAGGCCTCGGCACCGCTCACCACCTCCATAAGCGCAGTGGTGATGGCTGCCTGCCTCATGCGGTTGTATCTCATGGTAAGTTTTTGGATCATCTCGCCCGCGTTACTCGAGGCGCTCTCCATGGCCGTCATGCGCGCGCCGTGCTCTGATGCGGCTGACTCGAGGAGCGCCCGGTAAAAGAACACCTTAAGACTCATCGGGAGCAACGCCTCGAGCAGGACATCCTCGGATGGCTCATAGAGATATTCCACATTGAAGCCTTCTTCCTCCTCCAAGGGCTCGACCGGCAGTACCCGGTCGACATGGAGGATCTGGCTCATGGCGGACTTGAACACGTTGAAGATGACAGTGAGCTCGTCATACTCCTGATTCACGTACCCGTTGATCAGGTCATCGCAGATCTCGGATACCAGCTCGAAGGTTGGTGACCCGATGGTATACCTCTTCCGTACATTGACCTTTTTGCGCTTGTAGAAGTCGTTGGTCTTCTTGCCGACGAGCACGAGCGAGAGATGCTCGAGGCGGGTCCTGTTCTCATGGATGAATGCCTCGGCCCGGCGGAACACGTTCTGGTTGAAGGATCCGCAGAGCCCCCTGTCCGAGGCAATCACGACGAGTATCCCCTTCTTGGGCTCCCGCACCTGCAGGAGTGGGTTCACGTCGGGGTTCGTCCGTGAAACGAGGGAAGTGAGAACCTCATTCATCTTAATGGCATAGGGCCGCGCGGCTATGATATCGCTCTGGGCGCGTCGCAGTTTCGACGCCGCCACCACGCGCATCGCCTTGGTGATCTGCTCTGTCTTCCTGACAGAGTTTATCCTCTTCTTCAGGTCCTTGAGACTCGGCATGCCCTTATCCTTCTACGGTGTACGAAAATGCCTTCTTGAACTCCGCAATGGCGTCCTTCAGTGCCTTCTCAGTCTCAGAATCCAGGGTCCCCTTCTCACGGAGGATCTTGAGGATCTCCGGATGCTTGTTGTCGAGAAATTCATAGTATTGCTCCTCGAAACTGCGAATAGCCTCAACCGGATATTCATCCAGGTGACCGTTAGTACCCGCATAGATCATGGCCACTTGCTTCTCGACCGCCAGCGGCTTGTACTGCGGCTGTTTGAGCATCTCCATGAGCCGGGCACCACGGTTAAGCTGGGCCTGGGTGGCCTTGTCGAGGTCGCTCCCGAACTGGGAGAATGCCGCGAGCTCACGAAACTGGGCCAGATCGAGCCGCAAGGATCCTGCGACCTTCTTCATGGCCTTGATCTGCGCGTTGCCGCCCACGCGGGAAACCGAGATGCCGACGTTGATGGCGGGGCGGAAGCCGGAATAGAAGAGGTCGGTATCCAGGAAGATCTGTCCGTCGGTGATCGAGATTACGTTCGTGGGGATGTAGGCGGAAACGTCGCCGGCCTGGGTCTCGATGATGGGGAGCGCGGTGAGCGACCCGCCACCCATTTCGTTGCTGTACTTCGCCGCACGCTCAAGCAACCGGGAATGGAGATAGAAGACGTCCCCGGGGAAGGCCTCGCGTCCCGGCGGCCTCCTCAGGAGGAGCGAAAGCTGCCGATATGACTGGGCCTGCTTGGTGAGGTCGTCATAAATGCACAAGGCATGCTCGCCCCTATCCCTATAATACTCACCCATGGCGCAGCCGGAATACGGGGCGATATACTGGAGTGGGGCCGGATCGGATGCCGTAGCGGCGACCACGATAGTGTATTCCATAGCACCGTGTTGTTCGAGGGTGGCAACCACCTGGGCGACCGTCGATTTCTTCTGGCCGATGGCCACGTAGATGCATTTGACGCCGGTGCCCTTCTGGTTGATGATGGTGTCGATGGCCAAGGCGGTCTTGCCGGTCTGCCGGTCGCCGATGATGAGCTCACGCTGTCCCCTGCCAATGGGTGTCATGGCATCGATAGACTTGAGACCGGTCTGAAGGGGCTCCTTCACCGGCTGACGCTTGACGATACCCGGGGCCTTCACGTCCACCACACGCGATTCATTGGACTCGATAGGGCCCTTGCCGTCGATCGGTTCACCAATGGCGTTGACAACTCGACCGAGCATCGCTTCTCCTACGGGGATCTGGACGATCCGCTTCGTACGCCTGACCTGGTCGCCCTCCTTGATGCCGACTGTCTCACCGAAGAGAACGCATCCTACATTGTCCTCTTCCAGGTTCAGTGCCATACCCATGACGTTGTGGGGGAATTCAACAAGCTCAGAGGACATAACGTTCCGCAAACCATAGACTCGGGCAATACCATCGCCGATAGAGAGTATGGTGCCGGTCTCGGCAACATCGATCTCCTTCTCATACCCCTTGATCTGATCCTTAATGATCTTGCTTATCTCTTCTGCCCTTATCTGCATGCTATATCTCCCCTTTTAAACTCTGTTTGATTTTTGTCAGTTGTGTCCTTATGCTCCCGTCGTACACCATCCCTTCTATGTCAACAACCAGACCGCCGATGAGGGATGAATCCACCGCGATGTCAACATCCACCTTTCTGTCCATAAGCTTTGAAAACACCTCGGAGATACTCTGTTTCTGCCCTGGGGTAAGCGCCGTGGCGCTGATCACCTGGGCCTTGACCTTGCCAGAAACCTCGTCCAGGATATCCTGGTAGGCCTTCAAAATGTCCTCGACATATTGGAATCGATCCTTGTCCAGGAGGATACTGAGGAAGTTGACCATGTATTTAGATACGCCGACCTGTGAGACTACATCACTCAGGATCCTCTTCTTCAGAGTGATATCGTAGAGGGGGCTCACCATGATGGCATTGAACTCCCCGCTTTCCCCGACAAGGCTTGCGATATGCTCCAGATCCGCGAGAAATTGCTGCTCGAGACCCTCTTCCCGCCCGAGTTCGTACAGGGCCCGGGCATACCTTCTTGCCAAAACTTCGCTTTTCAATTTTCTTTTACCACCTTATGCAGGTATTCTTCCACGATCCTGTTCTGGTCATTGTCATTTATTGCCTTGCTCACCATGGATTCGGCCATCTCACCGGCCAGATCCACCACATGATCCCTCAGCGCCTTCCTGGCCTTAATCACCTCCTGATCGGCTATGGCCTTGGCCTGCTCTATGATCCTCTCAGCCGAGGTTTTTCCTCCCTCAATGATCCTTGTCTTTTCAGCTTCTATCTCGCCGAGGAGCACGTCCTTGATTTCCTGAATGTCCTTTTGCACATTCTTCAATTTCTCATCATAGAGGGCATACTGTTTCTCGGCCTCAGCCTTGGCCTTCTCCACCTGATCCAGGAGAACGACGATCTCTGTTCTGCGCTCGCTGAAAAACTTCTTGATCCTATTCGAGAGCCAGTACCAGAGGAGTCCAACGAGGATGACGAAGTTCACCAACCTCCAGACAAGATTCATAACCTCGCCCTTCCCTCTGCCCTCACCTTCCGCGGCCAAGAGAACGACC
>CAYGXB010000291.1:0-4187 GCA_964353605.1 uncultured Bacteriovoracaceae bacterium | reverse complement strand
TATCATGCGGCAATTGGCGGATTTTGAGGTCGAGCAGAGCGGGGCGATCCCCTTGATGGCCCCTTGCATACCGATAACCGCTGGGGCGCTCTGGGCATAGAGGTTGAGTACGTCGAGGTTTTCGGGCCAGAGTTTCAGGGCCTTTTCGGCAATCCTAAAGACGCCCGCCTTGTCTCCTTTGGCCCCATAGTAGAGGGCTTCAGCGTATAATTTCGGCCAGGTATTGGGATTCCTCTTTTTCATGGTCTCAATAAATGCCTTTGCCTTCTCCATCTGCCCCAGGCGGATGGATGTTATCGCACCGATATAGAGAACATCAAGCGCATCCGGGGTGACCTTCAGGGTCTTGTCAACCTCATATGATGCGTCCCGATATTCTCCTTTTTTGAAATAAATGTCGGCGAGCATGGCATGCAGAGAAGGATGGTCTGGATTTTCTTTGAGGGACCCCTCGATGGACACCAGTGCCTTTTCGGTATTCCCTTTCATGAGATGGGCCTTTGATACCGCAACAGCCACATCCGGGTGAGTTGGGATTTGTTTCATGAGGACGTCCAAGACCTCGAGTGTCTTGTCCGGATTCCCCTCGGAAAGGTATATCCGGGCAAGGAGTAATCGCGATGGTATTGCATTGGAATCCTTATCGAGTATCTTTTGGAGCATCTGTTTAGCCTTTTCCTTGTCACCCTGCGCGAGAAGTATCTTAGATAGAAGATGCCGTGTGGCGGGGGTATCATCGATCTCCAGCGCCTGATTTGCCAGAGTGAGGGCGGTATTCACATCCCCCTTCTTCCACGCGGCTTCGGCTTCGAGCATGAAGGGCCTGGAATCCTTGGGGAAGCGCGTTTTCAGATCATTGAGCAGGCTTTTGAGGGGATCTTGCAGGTTGTGATCCACATAGAAATGGGCGAGCTTGATCCCAGCGGTGATATCACCTTTGGAAACCTTATAGGCCTCCTCCGCCCATCTCCTGGAGAGTTCCACCTCATTTCTTGCAGCATAGATGTCGCTTGCCAGGAACCTGAGTTTCGAGGAGTTCGGATACCTGGATATGCCTCGTTCGATAAGTTTGAGGGCGTCATCCTCCCTGCCCATGCCCTGATACATCTGCACGGCGTTTATCAGGGTGGCCTCGGTAGACTCGCGCTCCTTGATAATTCGATCCATGATGGCCAAAGCTTCTTCCTGCTTGCCTGATAGATACAAGCCCTGGGCAAGGATATTCTGCGCCTTGATATTTTTCGGATCGAGTTTAAGGATTGTATGCGCCTGTTGCATGGCCTGATCATATTTATTTGCCAGGAGGTTTAGGGATGCCAGATTTGTCAGGGCTTTGATGTTTTTCGGATCAATCCTCGCTGCACTTACAAAAGCATCGTAGGCCTCCTTCACCCTGCGGAGTCTCAGCTGGACATCCCCCAGCTTGATCAAGGTCTCCACATCATCTGGGGCTATCTTGAGCGCATTCTGGTATTGAATGGCGGCCTCGGCATACTTTTCCTGCCCTACATACTCCTGAGCGCTTTTGAGGTAATACGTCCTCTTTTCCTCGGGGCTCTTGCTGCACCCGGTAAAAAAGAAGACAATGACCACGATGACGAGTAGGAAATGTCGTCTCATACTACCTCCCTCGGCAAAGAAGTTGGTTAGCATGATTATCACAGATACAGGGAAAGTGAAAGCAGAAGCGGACTTCCCACCAAGCCCGCGGCACGCCCATCCCCCTGGTCAGGGAACGCTTGACTTCTCCAAGGCCCGATACTATCTAAAAGGGGACTACGAAAGGGAGGTACGAGATGATTTTTGATCCGCTCTACATTATCATGTTCATCCCCGCGCTCCTCCTGAGCATTTATGCGCAGATCAGGGTAAAAAGCTCTTACAGCAAGTTCTCCCGAGTCCCCACTATGCGGGGTGTCACCGGCGCACAGGCAGCCAGGCATCTCCTCGATGTATCGGGGATTCACGATGTGTCGATCGAACTGAGTAGGGGTTTCCTCTCTGATCACTATGATCCCAGAGCAAAGGTTCTGAGATTGTCCGAAGGGGTGTATGCAGGCGACTCGCTCGCCAGTGTCGGCGTGGCGGCCCACGAAGCAGGCCATGCCATCCAGCATGCACAAGGTTATGCGCCCATGAGCATCAGGAGCGCCCTTGTCCCCATGGCCAGCTTGGGATCGAACCTCTCCTGGTTTTTACTCATCATCGGCTTCCTGCTTGCGTCGAAGGCCATGATCTCTGCCGGTCTCCTCTTTTTCACCTTCGTCGTTCTTTTTCAGCTCGTGACCTTGCCGGTCGAGTTTAATGCATCTGCACGGGCACTCCGTGCGCTCCCTGCTACCGGCATCCTTTCCGAAACCGAAGTAGCGGGCGCCCGGAAAGTCCTCTCTGCCGCGGCGTTAACTTACGTCGCCGCCGCCGCCACCGCCATCATTCAGTTGCTGTACTTCCTCCTGAGGGCCGGATTCCTCGGCGGGAGAGACGAGTAGCGAAATACCCGGTCATCTCCGGTTCCACCTGTGAAATCCCGCATGGGTTTGTATCCGGGCATGGGACCGCTTCTATTGCTTGCGCTTTGATCTCGGCCTCAGGATGGGCAAGCTCTTAAGGGATTGACTTCCCATGAAGCGCATGGCATGAGATTTGATAGTCATTCGATGTTCTGCATGATACAATGATAAGGAGGGGGGATCTGTAAGGGAACCAGCAGGTTCAGTTGAGACCATGGCAAGGAAGAGACTTTCCACTGTAATCATCTTTGTTTTAGATTGTATTTTAGCCTTCGGTGCGGTTTTCCTGGCCAAGCGGATGCAGAGGCTGTTCCCGCAAGTCAGCCTGCCGGATGAACTCTTGTATCTCAAGGCCATCATATTCACTGTCGTTACAATCGCCTGCTTCTATTTCCAGGATCTCTACAACTGGATGTATTGGAGAAGGTATTCAGAGCTTATTTCCTCCATACTCCTCGGCGGTGGAGCCACCTTGATCGCGCTGGCCCTGGTCTACTTTATCCTGCCTATGGCTGGACTTGAAAGGGACCTCCTTATTATGGCCATGCTCCTCTCTCTTGGAGCCTCCTCTATTATACGGGCAGTTTATCTTTCGTTGCGTTATACGAACATTGCTGGACCGAGAGTCGTGGTGCTCGGGGACGGGCAGAACGCCCAATTCCTGATCTCCGCTATCCGTTCTGGCGCCTATCCCGTCATCTTTGAGGGATATATCGGCAAACCGAATGCAGAGATCGATTGCGCCCATCTCGGAGATGTGGATAAACTTCAGGAAATCATCAAACGTCTTGAACCGGACAAGCTCGTTGTCGCCCTCGATGACCAGAGGGGAGCATTGCCCATCGATGATCTCTTGCGGATCAAGCTCACCGCCTGCGAGGTAAACGAAGCCCCTACTTTTTATGAAGATTATATGGGAAAGATCATGGTCGAGGATATCCGGCCAAGCTCCATGATATTTACCCGAGGCTTCTTAAGCTCCACGTTCGATGATACCATGAAGAGGGCCTTTGATGTATTTTCCGCCTTCCTGGGCCTGATCATCTCTTCGCCGATCCTGCTCCTCACCGCGCTCGCTATCAAGCTCGATTCACCTGGCCCTGTCTTTTATCTCCAGAAGAGGGTGGGAAAGAACGGAAAAGAATTCAAGGTGATCAAGTTCCGGTCCATGCGGCAGGATGCCGAGGAGAGCGGCCCCCAGTGGACATCGGAGAACGATCCGCGCATCACGAGGGTCGGAAGGATCATCAGGAGATTGCACATTGATGAATTTCCCCAGTTCATCAACATGATCAAGAACGATATGAGCTTCGTAGGGCCAAGACCGGAGCGGAGATTTTTCATCGAGCAACTCAATGTGGTCCTCCCCTTCTACTCCATGCGACTGTACGTGAAACCGGGCGTCACGGGGTGGGCGCAGATCAACTATCCTTACGGCGATTCCATCGAGGATGCCAAGGAAAAACTGAAGTATGAACTCTACTACATGAAACACAGGTCTCTCTGGCTCGACCTCGCCATCATCTTCCAGACCATCAAGGTCGCCCTCAAGGCGCGCGGTTCACAGTAGCCTCCAGCTCTATCCACACCGTCGTAGACAACAGGTTGGTATGGTGGTTTCTAGGAAGGGGCATGCCCCCCGGTGCGGGGTCCGGGGGGCATGGGGGGTATAGGCTA
>CAYGXB010000290.1:0-4194 GCA_964353605.1 uncultured Bacteriovoracaceae bacterium | reverse complement strand
GGCACCATCCAGGTGGCGGAGAACACCTACCGCCAAACCGAGGGCTACTTCGACTTCGAAGACCTGGGCGAGATGCAGGTGAAGGGCAAGGAGCAACCAATCAAGGCCTACCGGGTTCTTGGACCCCGTCAGGTCAAAACCAGGATTGAAGCCTCCCTGGGGAAAGGATTGACTCCCTTCATTGGACGCAAACGCGAACTGGATCACCTCATTGAGTGTCTAGAACAGGTGAAGGAAGAGCACGGTCAGGTTATAGGTATCATTGGCGAGCCGGGCATGGGCAAGTCACGGCTCATCCGCGAGTTCACCCAGTCGCTACCCGCAGCACAATACTCCTTCCTGGAGGGTGAGTGTCAGCACTACGGTGATGCCATCCCCTATCACCCCATCTTGGACATCCTCAAGGCCTGCTTCGACATTAACGAGGAGGAAGACGAAGTCGCCAGCAAGGGAAAGATCAATGCCAGGATAGCCGAGTTCCCTGGGCAACTCGCTCATATTCTGCCGCCTCTCCACGAAGTCCTGTCGCTTGCGGTGGAGGATGAAACATACCTCAAGCTCGAGCCCAGGCTGAGGAGGGAAAGGGTCTTCGAGGCCATCCGGCACCTTCTCATCTTGGAGAGCCAGCACAGGCCCCTGGTTGTAGTGGTGGATGACTTGCACTGGATGGACAAAACCTCTGAGGAATTCCTTGCCTTTCTCATCAACTCTCTTGCAGGTGTCAGGATCATGCTCATCCTCCTCTACCGTCCGGAATACACCCCGGCATGGGTGAACAAGACATACTACAGCCAGGTCCGGGTGGACCAGCTTCCGCCCAAGACCAGCGCAGACCTTGTGAAGGGTATTCTGGAAGGTGGTGATGTGGAACCGGAGCTGAGTGAATTCATAGCAAACAGGACAGAAGGCAACCCCCTGTTCATCGAAGAGATGACCCGTAACCTCCTGGAGAATGGGGCCATTAAGAATGAGGAGAACAGATATTCCCTTTCTCTCAGGCCCTCAGATATTCAGGTGCCCGCCACAATACAAGGGATCATTGCCGCACGTCTTGACCGATTAGAGGGGAATCTCAAGAAGATCATGCAGACGGCCTCGGTCATTGGCAGGGAGTTCGCCTTCCGCATACTTCAAGCAGTCGAAACCCTAAGAGAAGACCTGAAATCGTCACTCCTTACCCTTCAAGACCTGGAGTTCATATATGAGAAGACTCTCTTCCCTGAGTTGGAGTACATCTTCAAGCACGCCCTCACCCAGGAGGTGGCCTACAACAGCCTGCTCATCAAGAAGAGGAAGGAGACCCACGAGAAAGTCGGTCAGGCCATCGAGCAGATCTACAAAGACCGGCTGGAAGAATTCTATGAGATGCTGGCTTACCACTACTCTCTCAGCGAGAACACCGAGAAGGCCTACGAGCACCTCAAACTCTCCGGGGACAAGGCTTCGAGAAACTACGCCAACTGGGAGGCCATCCGATTCTACCAAGAAGCGCTCCGGGTGCTGAATGCCCAGCCCGAGACCGAGGAGAGGAAAAGGGGAAAGCTAGAGGTCTACCTCGCGATCCTTCAGCTAATATTGTGGGCCTTCCGTTTCCCTGAATTCAGAATCGAGATGCTGCAAGAGGCGGAAAGGCTTGCGCGAGAACTGGGGGATGAGAGGAGTCTTGCGAATGTCTATAGCAAAATGGGCTTTTATCATACGGCCAAAGGAAACACATCGCTCGGGATGGAGTACTGCGAGAAGTGCTTCGATGAGGCGGAGAAGATAGGGGCAGTCGACTCGATGTCCGAAATTGCAGCTGATATTTGCACTACCCACTTTATGGCAGGCGATATTTTGAAAGTGGATGACACGAGCCGCAGGGTCCTCCAACTCCTGGAGGCACAGCACAGGGAAAACGATATATCCGTGGGCGGGTTTACTACTTATTCAGCACTCTGTGGATGGCGCGGGATTGCTTTGGGATGCTTGGGCAAGTTCGAGGAAGGAAAGGCTGTGCTGGGTAAAAGCCTTAACAAAGCCCTCGAAGGCAACGACAGTTGGGGAACGGGGTGGCTTGAACTCAACTACTCCTCTTTAGACTATCTGGAAGGAGACGGGGACGGCACGATCGAACATGCTCGGAAAGCAATCGAGTGCTTCGAAGAAACAGGAGTACAAATTATCCTAGGTTACGCCCGGACTATGCTGGGGGCTGGATATTACCTTCTTGGGGAGTATGAAGAGGCGAGGGATCATGCGGAGAAGGGCGTCGAGATGAACAAAGAGACCGGCCTGTCAGCTACGCAACCTCTTCTTGAGTATCTCCTGGCCTTGATTAATCTGGCTTCAGGAGATCTCGAGAGTGCCAAGGGGTGTGCTGAAGAGGCATTGAAGCTATCCCGGGAGTACCATGCGAAAACCTGGGAAGCATTAGCATTGATGGCACTCGGAAGGATGGCGACTGAAGCAGACCCGGCACAACTCGATGTCGCCGAAAAGTGTATCCGGCAGGGGATCTCAATGGCCGAGGAAATGAAATTGAGGCCGTTTTATACTCAAGGATACCTCTTCCTGGGGGAACTCTTCGAGATTGCAGGCGGGAGGGAAGAGGCTCGGAAGAACCTGAAGAAAGCGAAAGCCCTGTATTACGAGATGGGGGTGAATCCCCAGTTCTCCTGGCCCGCCCGCGTGCAGAAAGCACTGGCGAGGCTGGAGCTCATGCCTGACGAACCTCCCTCAGGCGCGGGGGGGTAGCCTTTGGGTGTAACCCTCCTCACGGCCACTGACCTTTGACTTCCATGGAAGAGAACCATGGCATGCAACCCTCGTCACGATGCACCAAGCACACATCACTGCTCACAGGGGAGTGCGCACGGCATGCGCCTGAGGTGCTCGGTTGCCCTGCTCTTCGTGGTGAAGTCAGCAAAGGCCCTCCTCACGGCATCCTCTCCCAAACCCAGCGCGTGGGCTGTCTCAGGAACAGAGATCTTGTGCTCCCAGGCATACAGAAGGTGATCGAGCTGCTCGAAGGGGATGCGGAAGAAGAACTCCTGATCGCTCACGGGAAGGCTGAAGGTGTCTGGGCTTGGGCTGCGGGCAATGATCTCGGGTAGTACGCCGAGGAAATCTGCAAGCTGATAGATCTGGTTCTTGTAGAGGTGGGCGATGGCCTCGATATCGGTACCGCCGTCACCGTATTTGCAGAAGTCGCCCAGCAGGTATTCGGTGCGGTTCGTGGTCCCTGCGACGATGAGGTTGCTCCGTTCCGCTTCCGCATAGAGATGGATCATGCGGGCCCTGATCTTGATGTTGGCAAAGGAGGTGATGGCCCTGAAGGCCTCGAAACCGATGCGCTTTTTCTGCATGGTGCCGTCCGGGAGCTCCACCTGGAGGAGGTAGAAGCTGAAGGAGTCCCGCTCGAGGAGATCCGTGGGGAGGGTAATGTTGTACCTACACCCAGGGCCATACTCGGTCACGAGCGAGGAGATGAACTCATCCCGCGTGCTGTAGGACATCACGCTCTCCACCGTTGCTGTAATATCGATCTCCTTCCAGGCTATCCCGAGCTTCTCGGCATGGGCCTGCGCATATTTTCTGCTCAGCGGATTGGATTCCTTTTCGGGGAGGACGAGGCCGAGGACTGCCTCCTTTCCCATGGCCCGCACTGCGAGCTCGGCCATGACGGCAGAATCTATTCCCCCGCTCAGGCCCACGACAATGCCCGATCTCCGATAGACTGCCTTCACCTGATCCAGGACAAAGCTCGTTATCCTTTCTACCTCCCGGGCCGGATCGATCTTCAGGACGTCGGTACCGAATGCCATGATGCCTCCTCGTACATCGTTCTGTCTTCATCAATCTATCGGATATTACCATTGGCAAGAAAAGGGACACAAACAGATTTTTTAGGTCTTTGAGCGAAAAGCGATACGCTTGGGAATACAGAATTCCGAAGACTTTGATGGGCGCACTCTATTGCCGACCCTGGCACGCGAAGGCTGGAGCGACGCGGCATGAAGCGTGATGGCGCCTCAAGAGACCCTTCGCAGCGCTACCGGATGACACTTCATGGCACGAGTTCCAGCCTCTTGATTCCAGGGGGGGGTCGGGAGTAGGACTGTTGTCGCCTTCATTTTTGCTGTCCTGCAAAATTGTGCACTTTTTTATCACGGAGACTCGACATCTCTCTTTACGGAATTATATAAAAGTTAT
>CAYGXB010000289.1:0-4201 GCA_964353605.1 uncultured Bacteriovoracaceae bacterium | reverse complement strand
CAAGGACACCCGACCGTTCGTCTGGTCTGCAACCGCTGATTCGATCCTTGAAAAGGTCAAAAGACTTTGTCAACTTATCTCCGAGACAGAACATTAGTAATATACAGAATATATCCAATATTGAATGCATTATGCCAGAATACGAGTACTGAATGTCTGTAGCTCCTTTGGAACTGGCTATCCCTGAATATTACCCTGTGCTATGAAATAATCGAGAATCAAAAGCATTAGCCTACACAGGATCAGGCTTTGCGTATAAACAATCTCAGTAGATGATGGGTTCCGCCTCAAAGAATCGGGTGGCCAGGGTAAGCATGCCTTTCCTGTGCTTGGCGTACTATCTTGCGCAAGAGATCGAGGATGGCTTGCTTGTAGTACCGACTGCATTCCGGACAGCCATGCACATGATCCTCCAACTTGTCGAGATTGATCTGCCCGTTGCCATCAAGGATACCAAGAGACCAGGGACTCCGCATGCACATAAGCCTGACATTCATTGGTGCTTCCCTCTCTTGTTGAATATTTTACCCATATGGGTAATTCTTTTCTCTCAGAACTTATCCTGCAACGACTCCGCATGTTCCCCAACCATGAATAATTCACGTTTTAGCGAGAACGCTTTTTCTCTCTTTCGATATGACTTGCAAGTAACATTCCAATATCAAGGCATAAGCTAATAATGCACTGCGTTCAGGCAAACCTGAGTGCGGTATGCCGTAGCTATCTATTTTTCACACTCAGAAACACTTCAGGCGTCGCTTGATGCCTCTACCTTCCTCCACATATCAGTACGACCGGATCCAGCGGCTCTTGAAAGTATTCTAGGAGGGGCGGGGGACCCCCTTTTGGCAAAAGAGGGTCCCCCGCATATACCTTGTTTTTTAAACTGCTTTGCGGCAGGCCTTTGGCAAAGCCTGACGGATTCTCTTGTGTTTTCGTTTACCAGTTCTCGCCGAGGAGTTCAAAGTAGGCCTGCGGGTGGGCACATGCCGGGCATGCGGCAGGCGCCTCGGGGCCCTCGTGGAGGTAACCGCAGTTGCGGCATCTCCAGATCACCTTGGCGTCGCGCTTGTACACTCTCGCCTTCTCGATGTTTGCGGCTAGATCAACGTAGCGCTTCCAATGCTGTTTCTCGGCCACGGAGATGGCTTGCCATACCATTGCGATTCCCTCAAAACCTTCCTTCCTGGCTATCTTAGCGAAGCCTGGATACATTTCAGTATACTCATAATGCTCTCCCGCTGCGGCAGCCTTGAGGTTATCCAGGGTCGTCCCGATCACGCCAGCGGGGAAGTTTGCTTTCACTTCAACCTCTCCGCCCTCAAGGAACTGGAAGAAACGCTTGGCGTGTTCCTTCTCCTGATTGGCAGTCTCCTCAAAGATGTCGGCTATCTGCATATAGTTGTCCTTCCTGGCCTGGCTGGCAAAATACGTATAGCGGTTTCGCGCCTGTGATTCGCCGGCAAATGAGGCGATCAGATTCTTCTCTGTCTGCGAGCCCTTGAGTTTCCCCATAATTTCCTCCTTATCGTTTTGTTTTTTCCTTCTTGATCTTGCATTTCCCTGCAGGCAGGGCAGATACCATACGCCTCGATGCTTAAGCCCTTCACCTGGTAGCCACCAATCTCGTCCAGCATCCTGTTCAATGCATCCTCCATCTGCATAACCGCAGGCAAATCGTCGACTCTGCCGCAGGCCATGCAGCAGAGATGATGGTGATTATCCGGATTCCCGTCGTAGCGCCGCTTGCCGCTCCCGAAAGAGAGCCGCTGTATCCTTCCGCAATTGGAGAGGAATTCAAGATTCCGATATACTGTCCCGAGACTGATCTGGGGCATGGTCCTCTTGACCATGCCGTAGACCTCATAGGCTGTCGGGTGGTTTCTCACCTTCATGAGCTCGTCCAGGATGAGAAGCCTTTGTTTGGTCATCCTCAGCGTACCGGTGTGCATATCTGCTCCTAATAATAATCATTACTAAATAGAAAGGAATTGTCAAGGGGAAGGAGCGCAGTTCCTCATTTTTGCACCTTGCAGTTGGGTATTCTATAGCACAGTTCAAGTTGGCCTGTGAAGAGCGTTCTTCGCTCAGCACATGCCGGCATCGAAGGCAGCCAGAATTCGCGCTCTGGCTTCAGGCAGGGACGTGGCCCTGTTGAGGAGCTTCATGAGATGATGGCCAAAGGCAAGATTCAAGGCCAGCCAGTGGGCGGCGGTCTTGAACCTTTTGAGCGCCACATCGGGAGGGAAGTGTTTTTCTACGAGGTGGCTAAAATCGAGCATGATCGCTTTGATGTCAGGCCTGGGCGGTATCTCCTCGCCCCTTAAGGCTGCCTTGATGTCCCGGAATATCCATGGCTGGGTTACCGCCTCTCTGCCGATCATCACGCCGTCGCAGGCTGTCTGGTGCAGCATGGCTATGGCGTCCTGAGGAGTCCTGATATCACCGTTGCCGACCACAGGGATCCGTGCCCTTTCTTTGAGAACTGCAATATATTCCCACCGCGCCTTCCTGCGCATGCCGTCTTGGGCAAGACGCGCGTGGAGCACGACAAAATCTACTCCGGCATCCGCCAGCATGGAGACGAAATCGAGGAGGTAGGCCTTATCGAGGGTGTAACCGATCCTGAGCTTGGCGGAGAGCGGTCTATCAGTCGTGGATCGAACCGCGGCTATAACCGATTGGGCATGGCTCAAGTCCTGCATGAGGGCCACCCCCCACCCATGGCAGGTGACTTTCTTGAGGGAGCATCCCATGTTGATATCGATGCCCCACGGTGCAAAGGCATCCAGCTTGCGGGCAGACGCCCGCATCTTGTCCGGATCGTTGCCTACGATTTGGAGGATGAGGTCCTCCTTCCTGGTAAACCTGAGGTAGAGGGATTTATCCGGGTTCTCGTCGGGAACGATCCGCGCGTTGAGCATCTCGGAGTAGAAGAGATCGCACCCGGATAACCCCCGCACAAGGTCCCTGAAGGCCTCATGGCTCAAATCCACCATGGGGGCCATGAAGAGGGCCTTTTCCGGGAGAAAATGCAATGCATCCTTCATGCGCGGCTCCATAAAAAGATCAATCCCCATCCCCCCTGAATTTCAGAGTAAGAGCCACCCATTGTCTGTTCAGGGGCGCGGCACCCCAGACCAGACAGCGGATCCTTGACTCGCTTGATTTCAAGGGAAGAAGATTGAGCTTTAGGCCTTTTTCAGGACAACGAGGGCGTCAACGGCGACAGGGGTTGCCTCCTTGATGATGATCGGGTTGATATCAATCTCGGCGATATCCGGCATCTCGATGCCTATCCTGCCAATATTGACAAGAATCGCGGACAGCATATCCCTGTTGACAGCCGGCTTGCCCCGGAAGGTGTCGAGGAGCTTCTTAGCCTTGATTTCATCCATCATCTCCAGCGCGTCCCGTTTCTCGAGCGGGGCCACCCTGAAGGTGACGTCTCTGAGCACCTCAGTAAAGATGCCCCCGAGGCCGAACATGACGCAGGGGCCGAATTGTGGGTCTCGGACGAGGCCGGCTACCAACTCCCTTTCACCTTTTATCATCTCCTGGACAAGGATCCCTTCGAGCTGAGCCGCGCCACGTTTTTCCAGAGCCTGGTAAGCCTTCTCAAGCGCGGCCTCGTCTTCGAGGTTCAACTCCACCATGTTCTTCTCTGTCTTGTGGGCCAATGTCTTGGAGTGGCCTTTCAGGACAACGGGATATCCGATCTCCCTGGCAAAGGCCTTGGCGGAAGCAAGGTCCTGTACGACCAATTCCCTCGTCACCGGGATGGAATATTCAGCCAGAATCTTCTTGGAATCGAATTCGCTCAGTGTCCTATCGCCTCTCTTTATCGCATCCTCGACGATCTTCATGTCCTCCCCCTGATGAGGTTTATAGTATTCCCATAGCAGATTTGCCTTGTAAAAGGAATGACAATCTGGTCATAGTATACGGGAAAAATGAAGGTTACCGAGATATTCTACTCGCTCCAGGGAGAAGGCATATGGCTGGGGCGGCCGGCCGTTTTCCTCAGGCTTGGGGGTTGCGTGAAACCATATTGTCCCTGGTGCGACACCCCGTACGCATGGTCCGAATTTCTAGAAATGGGTATCAAGGAGATTCTCAAGGCGCTCGGTCGATATCCCTGCCGAAACGTGGTGATAACCGGCGGCGAGCCGTTTCTGCAATGGGAGGATCTTAAGGTTCT
>CAYGXB010000288.1:0-4231 GCA_964353605.1 uncultured Bacteriovoracaceae bacterium | reverse complement strand
CGACCCATGTCTCGCTCGGAGTCTTTTCCACCGGCGGCAACCTGAGCGTAGCGTCGAGGCAAACCGAGCCCGGTTTCAACCTCCACCGCGCGCGGGCGATCAAACAGGTGGTGCATGTGCCGGTGATCGGGGTCGGCCGAATCAATGATCCCCGGATGGCAGACGAAGCCATTGCCCGCGGCGATGCTGACCTCATCAGCTTCGGCCGCCAGCACCTCACCGACCCCGATTTCATCAACAAGGCCAAACACGGGGCCTTCGACGAGATCCGCTGGTGCCTGGCCTGCAACCAGGGGTGCATCGAACGGCTCATGTTCGAAATGAAGCCCGTCACCTGCACCATCAATCCCGCGTGCGGGAAGGAATACAAAGGCAAGCCCCCGCGCGTGGCAAAGCCCCACAAGGTATGGGTGATCGGGGCCGGACCGGCCGGCCTCTCCGCCGCCTTGTCAGCCATGGAGCGCGGCCGGCAGGTGGAAATATTCGAACGCGCAGAAAAACCGGGCGGTCAGCTTCTGTCGGCAAGCCAACCGCCACACAAGCAAGCTTTCTCGGCCTGGGTCGATTGGGCAGTAGGCATGCTCAAGAAAAATGGCGTCGCGATCAGGACCGCGAAGGAAGTGACGGCGGAGAAGATCGCGAAGGATATGCCCAAGGCGGTGATCCTGGCTACGGGCTCCAGACCAATTTTTCCAACCGTACCCGGCATCGACAGTACTCATGTATGCGATGCACGCGACGTTCTGCTCGGCAGGACAGCCCTGAAAAGCCTTGCCATAGTCCTCGGGGCCGGCTACGTCGGCATGGAGACGGCGGACTTCCTCATGGCACACGGGGTAAAAGTGATTGTGGTGGAGATGCAAGCGATGCCGCCGGTGGGCAAGCACACCGCCCACGGCTACTGGCTCAACCAGCGCCTGGAAAAGGGCGGCGGCACGCTCATGCTCGGCGCGGAAGTCGTCCGCATCGAGCCGGATGCGGTCATCTACCGCCAGGCCGGAGAAGAACGCCGCCTCTCACCCGCCTCCATGATCATCACGGCACTGGGCGCACGAGCAGAGGATGAACTGGTGAATACCCTTAAAAAGTTCGGCATCCCGCACCAAGTCGTCGGCGATGCCAAGACCCCGCGAAGACTCCTCGAAGCCGTGCACGAAGGTACGGCCGCAGGGGAAGAATTGCAATGAGGAGGTACGCATGATCTGTAGGACAGCACGTAACCTGAAAGAACGCATGCTTTTCTGCATTTTTGTGATCTTTGTCTTCTCGCTGAGCACGCATTGCAAAACGCTCGCCTCAGACGCCGGCGAGGTCACTCCCAAGCTGCTCATCATATCCATCGACTCACTGGACCCTGCCTGTCTCTCGCTCAACAGCAACGGGGAAAAGGGCGGCAAAGAAGGCGACTGGCTCTTGCCCAATATTCACGCCTTTCTGGAAAACGCCGTCTGGTTCGAACATATCAGAGATTTCTTGCCGGCGGCAACGGATATGAACCATCTGAATGCAGTGGCGGGGACGAGCAGCGCCCAGACAGGCATCCTCGGCATATCACTCCAGTTCTACGACTGGAACCCGGACGGGAGAGCGAATTTCAAGAATACCTCGATGGATTTCGCCCGCGACGACCTCGGACGTCCCGTCGATACGCTCTTCAAGGCCTGGAAAAGAAGATATCCCGCCTCCAAGATATTCTTCGCTTCAGGCAAGGAGTGGGTTGCCAACATGTTCCATACCGACGACTCCGGGATAGACATCTTCATGACAGGCACCCACTATCCGGACTATATCTCCAGCCCCTGGGAATGGAATTTCTTCGATCCCCCCAATGACGCAAATCCACATGCCTGGAGCGACCGCACGTCGCTCTACCAGTATGGTTTCTGCAAGCGCGTCTATGAAGACAATCCCTCCCATTTCCCGTGCGACAACTGGATGGTGATCTCATCATTGAAGATATTGGAAAGAGAAAAGCCGGATCTGGCCATGATCATCCTCGCCGAGTGTGATGACCTGCAGCATGGGCTCGGCAGCCCGCTCAACCCCGATGAGTTCGACCATGCCTACGGCATCGATATACACAGGAGAAACGAGGATGTGCACCGGGAGCCCATCCTCGACGGCCTGCGGGACGTTGACGAGCAATTCGGCACGTTCATCACGTGCATCCGGCAAGTGCCCGAATACAAAGATGCCGTCATCGTCCTGTACAGCGATCATGGGCACATAACCTATAACAGTACGGTCGCATCCAATTTCAAATGCTCCATGAACACGAACATCCCCTCGATTCTCTATGAGGCAGGCACCATAACGAAGGCAGAGCGGGATGGCATCGGCTTCGCCTTGAGCCCGAACGTGAGCATCGGCGAGATATATTTCCAGGGATCGACCTATGAAGAACGCCTCGCAAAGGCAGATAATGCGAAGGCCGTCCTTGAAGAATACAGCGTGTATAATCCGCAGCTTCGTCAAAGGGAGTGCCCCTGGTACGTCCTGGGAAAAGATGAGATGATTAATGGCGTGCCTGGTCTCTGTGAGCCGGGTGAGCTGTTTCATGCCTATTATGCCTATCAGAATGAATCAGGAACGCTCCACTGGCCGGATCTCATCGTCTTTTTAAAAAATGGCTGGCAACTGCCCATCACCTCCGCGGTGGTGAACAATCTCGGCACAAAGCTCCCTTCCTGGCTGCCTCCCATGAACTTTTTCCTGGGCGGGCATGGCTCGAACGACACTGCCGCCATAGTGCTGGCGATCCAGGGACCGGGATACCCAACCGGGAAGATCCTATCCGATCCTGAATATGCAAAGAACTACCGTATTTCCGACATAGCCGTGACCCTGGCTAAGCTGTACGGCCTGGAGCTCTTAAGCACCACCATCGGTCAAGACCGCTCGCAGGATCTGAAATAAAAAAAGACACATACTTTTGCAGGATAGCCAAATTGGACAGCCCAAGGCTGCCCGAAGGGTGAAGGCCGGGGGGGATGGCGGCCCGTGTCACCCCTGCCCCCCCCTTCGCCCTCCCCCCGGGGCCAAGGGGGGCAGTATAGTGCCACCTCACCTATCTCCACCAAAAATGAAAACATCATGGATAAAATGGGCAGGTCATGTGTGAAGGGATTGATTCAGGAGGTCCGGTGATTGGTATCCGGATCGAGTTGAATCCTGCCCGCATCACCCCGCCGCCGTTTTCCCCCTGCCGGTAACCAAAGCATGATTTTCATCCCGTGCCTGGCGCGTTTCCCAGCAGACCAGCTGGCAAAAACCGCAGGTGGGCTGCACGCGGTATTTCGAAGTGGCATCCCCAGCGGTCAGATCAGGCGCCAGCGCCAGGTTCTTTATCATCTGTGAGGTGTGGTTCTGTTTCCAGAGGTTGTCCTTCACCAGATGGTCCCAGAATTCCCGGATGTGCTCATCACTATGCGGCAGGCGGATGCGCCCGGACGACCAGGTTGCCCACTCGCTGTAGCGGCTCTGGCCCGAGATCCCGGCGCAGACGATGCTGCAGCGGATATTGTGGCCTTTCTTGTTGTGCACGAACCTCAACCCGCCGATCTCCACGGCTTCTTGGTCCTGTACGGCGATGAACCCAGACTGGCATACCTTTACGCAGGTGCGGCAGCCATCGCAGGGGGATTCCTTCAGCATCGGGTCGGGCTCCAGCTCGGCATCGGTCAGGACGCTTTCCAGCAGGACCCGAGCCCCGTACTGTGGCGTCAGGAGATTGCCGCTCCACCCGATGACCCCCAGCCCGGCGGCCGCGGCTCCATAGCGATGCGAGAAAGAAGGGGTCAGATCCCAGTCCACCGCCCCGAAGGCGGGTTTGTAGAGCGCCTGCACCAACAGCCGCTTCAGAGTGGCGACTACCCGGCTGGAGTCCGCGGTGAGCCATTCGAGCAGCCGTGTGATCGTGGTCGGCGGGACGGCTGACGGGACGTTGTTCGCGCCCAGTTTGTAGCGGTAATCCCCGTTCGGCAGGACGACCACGGCCTGGAAGCTGTGCGAGGTAAGCAGGTCCGCTATGTCTCTCGCAGTCGAATAGAGTTTCAGGTAGACCGAGCGCTCGTGATTCCTGTAGCCGACCTGGTCTTCACGTCCCAGGTAGCGCCGGATGATGTCGCCGTCCAGCGGGTGTGCAAGGGAAATGACAGATCTCGTGCCGGGCAGAAGGAAGCCGGGATCCATCGAGGGGTTCCTTCCCAACCGTTCAGCCGGGGCGATGCCG
>CAYGXB010000287.1:0-4243 GCA_964353605.1 uncultured Bacteriovoracaceae bacterium | reverse complement strand
GGGTCATTCAACTCAGCAATGACATCCTGCTGGTGAAGGCCTCGCGGACCTTCATTGCCGATATGGATCTGCGTGCATCCATGGCGGAAGTGAATCCAGGCGCCGCACAAGTGGCCACGGATACCACGTCGGAACCGGTGCAGGCGGCGGATGAGACGACATCCAAAACTCCGAAAGCGATATCAGAAAATACAATGACTGAGACGATATCCGAGGCTACGCAAACGACACTGGTTAAGGCGGTAAAGGGCACGGCTCACAACACCGCCAAACCGTTAACCGCAACCTCAAGGAAACCTGAGGTGACAACTTCCCAGACACCGAAGGAGGTGCCTAGGCCATCACCTAAAGCCTCAAAGGCTCCACCTGAAATAGGGACTGCTCCCGCCGTAAAGAAGGCGGATGCGCCAGAGGTTCCCACCATGACGACGGACGGGACGACGCAAAAAACCACTTCTGCCCCGTCCGGCAAGACGGCAAATAGCCTGGCTCCCAACACGGCCAAATCGGCAGCTGCAACCTCAGAAAAAACTGAAGAGACAACTTCCCAGGCCCCGAATGAGGTGCCCGCCCTATCACCTGAAGTCCCCAAGGCTCCACCTGAAATAGGGACTGCTCCCGCCGTAAAGAAGGCGGATGCGCCAGAGGTTCCCACCATGACGACGGACGGAACGACGCACGAAACCTCCACTACTCCATTCGTCAATGCGGCCACCACAACTACCGAAAATGAACCCGAGGCCGCCGACAAGCAATAAAATCCAGGAGACTGGTATATGCGTCAGATATCGAGTGTTAGATATTTTCTTCAGAAATTGGTCATGCTTTTTGCCATAGCCTTTCTGGCCGGGGTGCTGGGGTGCAGCACTGCCACCACATACATATGGTACAGTCCAAATAAGAATCCTGAGGTTATGAAACAGGAGACGTTCCAGTGTAAATGTGTCCAGATCAAAAACCAAATCAGGGGAGAATAGAGCAAGATGGCGATAGCCATATTGGACCCGGACAAAGAAACCGTGAACATCATGGCGGCCCTCGTGGAAGAGATGGGGCATCACCCTGCTCCCTTCACGGACAAGGAGAAGTTTCTCGGGGCGATCAACCCGAAAAGCCACGCTGTCGCCATCATAGCCGATGACTTCCTCGAAGTGATCGAGGGGACCAAGATGGTCTATCCCGAGATTGAGATCGTGGCGATTGGGCAGCGAGACGCCCTGGAATGCACGAAGGTCGGGGCCTCCCATTTCCTCAAGAAACCCTTTAAGGCCGAAGAGCTCCAGGAGGTGCTGAAGGTGCTCCTCAATCTGAGCAAGAGCCAGAGGTTCCAGGAGTTGCGTTCGATCGTCATCGCCGATCCCAAGATGAAACAGATCATGGAGATGATAGACAGGGTCGCTCCGACCCAGTCTCCGATCTTCATCCAGGGGGAGTCGGGCACGGGCAAGGAGGTGATTGCACGCTATATCCACAGCAAGAGTAAACGGGCAGGCGGCCCCTATATGGGGATAAACCTGGCGGCAATTCCGGATACCCTCTTGGAAAGCGAGCTCTTCGGCTTCGAAAAGGGGGCGTTCACCGGCGCATATGCGACCCGTATCGGCAGGTTCGAACTCTCTGACCATGGAACCATCCTCCTTGATGAGATCACCGAGATCAGCTTAGGTCTCCAGGCCAAGCTGCTCCGGGTCCTCCAGGAACGCCAGATCGACCGCGTGGGGGGCAAAGAGCCTATTTCGCTCGACTTCAGAGTCATCGCCACCACCAATAAGGACATTGATAAGCTCATCCGGGAGGGGCATTTCCGCAAGGACCTCTACTACCGGCTAAACGTGATCCCCGTCAAGGTACCGCCCTTGAGGTCCAGGATGGAGGATATCTTCCCGCTCGCCATCTATTTCATAAAGAAGGTGGCGAAACGGGAGGGTCTGCGGGAAAAAAAGATGGGCGAACAGGCAAAAAATGCACTCCTCAAGTATTCCTGGCCTGGTAATGTCAGGGAACTCGAGAACATCATAGAACGGGCCATGATCCTCTCCGATGGCGACGAGATCCTCCCCGAGATCATCAGATCAGGCATGGAGGAGATCCCTCTCGGCGATTTCCCCCTGCCGGGTACGACCATCCCCGAGATGGAGCGGCACCTCATCATATCGACCCTCGGTAGCGCCGGAGGGAACCGCACCAAGGCGGCCGAACTCTTGGGCATTAGCATCCGAACCTTAAGGAACAAGCTCAACGAGTACAAGACAAGTGGTCAATTTTCCGACATACCGATGGTCAAAACACCTGGCAATCATGGATAGAAGGATCGTGGATTTATGAGCCTTGAGCGTTGGTACGAGTATTGCTTTCCAATCAGAAGGGAGGAGCGGTATGGGAGATATATTCGGCAAGGCGCTATCTGATCTCAAGACGTTTATGGATTACCACGTGTCGCGTCACGGGGTCATATCGAGTAATATCGCCAATCAGGACACCCCCGGCTACAAAGCCAAGGACATCTCCTTTGATGAAGAGCTAGAATCACGGCTTTCCCTCACCCGCACCCACCCCGCCCACCAACAGTCCCAGGACAGCGAGATCAAATACACGGTGCAGGAAGACCCCTATGAGCGCATCGGCAATGATGGCAATACAGTCGATCTGGACCGCGAGATGATGAAGATCGCGCAGAACGACATCCTCTACAATGCATCGGTCGAAACAATGCAATATGAGATTGAGCTCTTGAAAAACACAATAAGGAGTATACGCTAATGGACCTTTTCACTGCCATGGACATCAGTGCAAGCGGTATGCGGGCGCAGAGGACACGCATGAATGTCATCAGCTCCAACATCGCCAATGCTCAGACTACGCGCACCGCAGAGGGTGGGCCGTACAAGCGCAAAGATGTGGTCTTGCAAGCCAACACCTTCGAGGAAACTCTCTCAAGCGTTGAGGTGCAAGACATCATCAGCGACCCTACCCCCGGTGAGCGCATCTACAATCCAAGCAGCCCGGATGCGGACAAGGACGGGTACGTGACCATGCCCAATGTGAACATGATGGAGGAGATGGTGAACCTCATCGACGCTAGTAGAGCCTTTGAAGCGAATACGGTGGCCATTCGGGCCCAGAAGGACATGGCCAACAAGGCCCTGGCCATCGGGAGGCAGTAATGCGCATAGACCCCCTCAAGTCCACCCTGGATATGAGTATCAAGGCTGAGCAGACGCCCAAGAAGCAAGGCCTAAGCTTTGTGGACGCCTTCCAGGAGGCAATAGCGAAGGTGAACAATACCCTGGTCGAGGCAGACAAGACCGGGCTCGATCTCGCCTCAGGCAAGAACGGGAATATCCATGAGGCGATGATCCAGATGCAGAAGGCAGACATCGAGATGCGCCTCCTCGTCGCAAGCGTCAACAAGCTCATCGAAGGCTATAACGAACTCATGAGACTGAGATGAACCCGAGTGATATTCTAAATAAATTCCGTCAGCAGTTTGGTGCCATGAGCATGGGCCAGAAGGTGGGCCTGTTCGCCCTCTTGGGCCTTGCGGTCGCTGTAGTCGTCGTCACCCTGATGTGGACGCTGGCCCCTAAGTTCCAGTACCTCTTCACGGATCTCAACGCCACGGACGCCGCCCTCATCGTGCAGAAGCTCAAGGATGACCGCATGCCCTATAAACTCGTCAAGGGTGGTACGGCCATCATGATACAGGAAGACAAGGTGTATGAAGAACGGATTGCTCTAACCGCACAGGGCCTGCCCAAAGGTGGCGTGGGCAAGGGGTTTTCCCTCTTCGACGAGACCTCCTTCTCCACCACCGAATTCGTTCAGAAGATCAATTACCAGCGGGCATTGGAGGATGAACTCGCCAAGACCATCATGTCCATGGATGAAGTCGAATTCACCCGTGTCCATATCGCCTTACCCAAGGAGAGTGTATTTATTGAGGACGAGAAACCGGCCAAGGCATCCATCGTCATCCGGCCGAAACCTACCAAACGCATCAGCCCCTCCCATGTGCAGGGGATCGTCTATCTCGTGGCGAAAAGCGTGCGCGGACTCGAGCCGGAGAATATCAGCATCGTTGATGTGACGGGGAAGGTCCTCTACGAGGGCAAGAAGAAGGATGATGCGCTGGCCTTTGCCAACGACCGCCTCGAGGTGCGTCGCGCCATCGAAAACACCCTGGAGTCGCGGGCCCAAGAGATGCTGGAAAAGATCGTTGGACCTGGTGCTGCGATTATCAAAG
>CAYGXB010000286.1:0-4264 GCA_964353605.1 uncultured Bacteriovoracaceae bacterium | reverse complement strand
ATAGCGATGTGTTCAATGTGCTCTTGCAGATCCTCGATGACGGACGGCTCACCGATGCCCACGGCCGGACGGTCGATTTCAAGAACACGGTCATCATCATGACCTCCAACATCGGTTCGCACGAGCTGGTCGAGGGTCTCGACCAGGACGGCCAAATCAGCGAGAAGGCCAGAAACGCGGTCATGAACGATATGCGCCTGCACTTCCGGCCAGAGTTTCTCAACCGCGTGGACGACATCGTCTTGTTCAAGGCCCTCACCTTAAGCGAGATCAAGGCCATCGTTGTGCTCCTGACCGAGGACCTCAAGAAACGGCTCGCGGATCGGGATATCAAACTCGCTCTGTCCGATCCCGCCCTGGAGTTCATCGCCCATGAGGGCTTCGACCCGGTCTACGGCGCCCGGCCTTTGAAGCGTTTTCTGCAGCGCGAACTCGAGACTAAACTCGGCCGCGCCATCATTGCCGGGAATATCCTGGACGGCTCCAGCGTGACCGTGGACATCAAGGCCGGCGCGCTCGACTTCCGGACCCAGCCGCCAGATTTGGACCAGGTCCAGGCAGTTTAAAAACGATAACAATTTTGCAGGACAGCGAAATTGGATGTGCCGTCAGGCACGCCCGATAGGCGGGGACCACGGATGGTTTGAGTCATACCCCCAATCCCCCCTGAGACAAGGGGGAAGAGGTGCGGGAGAGGGGGGGACTTTTCGTCGCTGGCTGTGATTCAGTGCCTGCATTATGGTTCGAGCCGTGCGTCGGGGCACTCGGCGCATTCGGGGGGCAGGGCCGTAATGTGGCGCTCGATGACGCGCATCTTCTTCCAGGCGCCGCCGAGGAAGCGTGCGACGAAGATGAGGCTCAGGAGGATGATGTAGATCGTGGCGATGGTCCAGCATGGCATGATCCCGCCATGGAGGTATATCACGGTAATGGAGGTGGGAATCACCATGAGGGCGGAGAACAGGACGTTGACGAGCATGACGAAGTGGGTGTCTCCTGCGCCTTTGAGGGCCGAGGCGAAGACGATGTTCATGCCGTCGAAGAGGGAATAGAGGGCCACGAAGCGCAGGAGGATGATGGTGAGCGCGGAGATCTCGGCGATGCCTGCGGCATGGGAGCGCGCAGAGAAAGCATCCACGAAGAGGTGGGGGGTGAGCACGTAGAGGGCGGCGACGAAGCCCATGTAGATCACGGTGACATGCAGTCCGGAGTAGGTGCTCTTCTGGGCGAGGTCCGGCCGGTTCATCCCCAGGTATTGTCCGACGAGCACGGAGATGGCGATGCCCGAGCCGAGCATGGGCATGAAGGCAAGCGTATTGATGTTGAAGGCGATGTTCGTGGCGGCGAGGCTGGCGGTCCCGAGTCTGCCCACGATGAGGACGAAGATGGTAAAGCCGGCCATGTCCAGAGCGAACTGGATCCCGGAGGGAAAGCCGAACTTGAGCAGCCGGAGGAAGAGCTCTTTCTCGAACCGCCAGCCCTTGAGGGTCTGATAGTTTTCGGCGTCGGCGCGCCGGGTAATGAGGAAGAGGTAGCAGATCAGGGAAAAGGTGGCGGAGATGAGGGTGGCGAAGGCCGCTCCCCTGATGCCCATCTCGGGGAAGCCGAGCCGGCCGAAGATCATGCAATAGCCGAAGAACAGGCTGACGGCGGTGGTGATGGCATTCACCCACATGATGGGCCAGGGACGGCCGAGGCCGGAGAAGAAGCCGGAGAGGGCCGTGGCGGCGATGACCGGGAAGGCGGCCAGGCAGAGGATCTGGAAATACTCGATCTCGTATGCCCGGACCAGGGGATCGTGACCTATGAAGACAAAGATGGGCTTTGCCAGAGGGATGCAGGCGAGGATGGCCAGGGCGCCGAGGAGGGAGACATAGATCCCCTGCCACACTGCCGGGCCGATGCGGTGGTGCATTCCCGCCCCGTAGTACTGGGCGATGAAGGTGCCCGCATAACTCGCCGTGCCGATGAAGAGGCTCATGAGGGTGAAGTTGAGGATGCCGGCGGGGGTGGCGGCCGCGATAGTCTCCGGCGAGTACCAGGTGAGGAACATCCGCTCTACGAAGTTCTGGATGGACCAGGACGCCGTGCTCAGGATCAAGGGCACGGCCAGGACGAAGAACTCCCGGTATCCGCCCTGCGATCCCCACAGGTTGCTCAGTCTCGCCATCATATCCTTATGCATACCTTACGCGCATTCTGCTTCACCCTTGCTCGTCTGCCTGCATGTGCGCACCGTGCACTGCTAATCGTGGAAAGGTGGACAGGATGATGGTCTGTTTGCCCGGGATCTCAGTGCCCCAGCAACACCCCCACGATCATGCTCGCCATACTAGGGAGAGCGCCCGATTCTGTCAATGATAATGAAGCCCGGAGGGTTCTCTGTACTTTTGGACTTGACAGACCGATGCAAGGATGTCCCCTATGAAGGGAACTCTGGCATATTATATCGAGGGGGGTTATGCAGAACTTTGAAGGCAAACGTGTCTATATCACCGGAGGATCGAGTGGGATCGGGCTTGAAACGGCGCGGCAGTTGTCGGCGCTCGGGGCCCATATCGTCCTCTGCGCCCGGGATCCTGGGAAGCTCGAGCAAGCGCGTTTGGAGGTCGAAAAGTGCAGGAGGTCTCCACTGCAACGGATCGTGACCGTCCCGGTGGATGTCTCCTGCGAGCCCGATGTGCAACGTGACATGGAAAGGGCTGTGCAGAAATCCGGCGCACCCGATATCCTGATCCACAGCGCGGGAAGGGGGCATGCCGACTATTTCGAGAACATCTCCAGCGCAACGTTCGATGCGATCATGCAGACCAATGTCTACGGGACCCGGAACGTCATTGCGGCGCTCCTGCCCTTCATGAAAGAACAAGGCGGGCATATCGTCATCCTTTCATCCGCGGGAGGTCTCATGGGGATGTTTGGATACACAGCCTACGGCACCTCGAAATACGCCCTGGTCGGTTTCGCAGAATGTCTGCGGAGCGAAGTGAAACGGTATCATATCACCGTATCCGTGGTCTGTCCGCCGGAAGTCGATACCCCGCTCGTCGAGGAGGAGGGGAAGACCATACCCCCCGAGGCGAGGGCCGTGAAGCGTCTGGCCGGCTGCTTGAGTCCTCTCTCTGTTGCCGGGACGATCATTAAGGGGATTCGCAAAGAAACCTTCCTCATCATCCCCGGGTTCAAGGCGAAAACCCTATATTACCTCCAATGCTATCTGCCGAGGCGGCTCACCCACATGGTTCAGGATCTTGTCGTGTGGATGGTGGCAAAGAGGCGCCCCTGATGGGGCTGCGCCCACGGTGAGAAAGAAAAAAAGGTTCATCCGGGTTTAGCGTGATGCATCGCACCCCTACGGTTATATCCAGATCCATATGGTTCGAGATGCTCCTTTCGAGATAACGGCTATTCATGACATGCCTCTTAGGGGATGCATTTAGGCCGTATCGTGGCGCTTGAACCGCCGACCCTTAGCTGTCAAAGGCTTGAGCGACAATGTACTGTATCTGTTTGCCTACCGAGATACGCGCGGGAGAGGTGAAAAATATAGCTCATAAACATAAGCTCGAGCCTATTCATAGCAGAAGTCGACGTTGCCCCTCCTTGGGATCAAGGGGGGGGTCGGCGGGATTGAGCTTGTTTATGAAAAGATTTTCGGATCGAATCCTTTCCCAAAACTCCCCGGGCACGCTCCGCCGGTAAAGGAACTTTGCATAGGGATGGCGGATGCTCAAGCCCGGCGTCGAACGGACTGCATCCCGGCGTTTCCCGATAAGTCGTTGACATTACGGGTCCGCTTGCATACGATATTTTGATCACAACCAGAGGAGGAATTTTTCGTGGAATTTTTCTTCAATCCGGACGGCGTGGCCGTCATCGGCGCGACGGACGGTCTATTCAAGGGCGGGTATCATATCCTCAACAATATGCTTGGCGGATACAAGGGCAGGATCTATCCGGTGAACCCTCGTTTCGAAACCCTCCTGGGCCTTACGTGTTACCCCGATGTCGACGCCATTCCCGAGCGTTTCGATTTGGCCGTATACTTCATACCGGCCAGGTTTCTCCCTGCAATCATCGAGCAATGCGCCCGGAAGGGGGTGAAGGGGATCATCATCGAGTCGGCGGGTTTCTCCGAGGTCGGCGAAGAGGGCAAGCGGCTCCAGGAGGAGTGCGTACGCCTTGCGCGTAAATATGGCATCAGGCTCTGGGGCCCCAATTGCATGGGGCTCCTGGACGGCCACCTGAGGCATGTCTTCTCCTT
>CAYGXB010000285.1:0-4273 GCA_964353605.1 uncultured Bacteriovoracaceae bacterium | reverse complement strand
TGAGGAAGCCAAGGGCTTGATCTAAGGGGGGAGTAACATGCGACTGGAAGCACAGAAAGAAGCGATTTGGCAGTGCAATCACTGCTCCATGTGTTCGGAGATAGTCTGCGATCAGGCCGGCTTCTACAAGGCTTGCCCAGTGTATCAGCTCCTGGAGTTCGAGAATTATACCGCGCGGGGACACAATACCATCGCGCTGTATCTCCTTGAGGGATCACTCACGTATAACCAGGAACTTGCGGATGTGATCTACAAATGCACCACCTGCATGCTGTGCGAGGAGGTGTGCAAGCCGATGGGCAATGCCGTGGCGGGCCTTGGTGGATACGGTCTCAAGTCCATCCTGGACTCCATGATCAAACCCTTTGAGATTGAGATGAAACCCATCCCCTCGGTCGCCATCATGGAGGCCATGCGAGCTGACTGCGTCGAGCGGGGACTTGAACCGCAGGGTCTCATGGAGGCCGCAGGGAGGATCGAAAAGACCGGCAATTGTTACGGTAAGTCGGCCGCAGACCGCACGCGCTGGAGCGCCGGTTTGAACCTGACTATCGAGGGCGAAACGATCCTGTTTGTCGGAGATGCGGCGGCCTATGAGGCCCCAGAGGTCGCACAGGCCGCGGCCAGGGTCTTGCAGCATGCTGGTAAGCCCTTTGGCATCCTTGCGGATGAAAGATCCAGCGGGGCCGTGCTTTTCAGGACAGGCAATCTCAGCCTGGGTGAAAAGATGGCGCGTCACAACCTCGCATTGCTTGAACGCGCCAAGGAGGTGATCTGCCTTTCGGCCAGCGATTGCTATTGCATAGCCGAGGATTGGACCACGGTGGCCGGTAAGCTGCCCTTTAGGGTCCGGCATATCAGCACGGTCTTGGCAGATTTGATCAAGAAACGCCATATACGGTTCATGAAAAGCATACCGGTCACCGCTACCTATGAGGATCCCTGTTACCTCGGCCGTGGCATGAACCAGTATGCCGACCCCCGCATCGTTTTGAACGCCATACCGGGACTCAGATTCGTCGAGATGTACCCGACGGCGCATGCGGCCTGGTGCTGCGGGAATTGCGGCGGGGTCCCGGAAGCAGATCCCGAGCTTTCCCTCCATCTAGGCCAACGCAAGCTCCCCCTCGTGGCATCGACTCAAGCCTCCATGATCGCCACGGCTTGCCCGGAGGTGAAGGTGCATCTGGACAAAGTCATGACGCATGCCGGGCAGGCCTACCAGGTGAAAGACATCGTCGAACTGGTAGCGCAGTCTATAGGAGTGTAGCGATGGAAAACAAATTTCAGTTTATCGATGTTATCAAAGAGTTGGAACGTGTGGAGCTCGCCCCTCTGATTATGCCCCTTTTAAAGATCATTGATCCGATCGCCAAGCAGATCCCCGAAGGGACCATCAAGGAGTTTTTGACCCATATCCGACCCCGCGAAAACCAGTTCAATTTCCTGTACAAGGTTGCGCCTATCTTGCCGCGCATGGTCAGATGGGCGGGTAAGGTCGCATCCATCAAGCCGCTCATGGTTATATTTGGCATCGTGGCGGAGGTGCTTTCCCGGGTGCTCATGATGGCCATGCCGGTCGTGGCCGCACTGGCACGGGCAATCATCTCAATCGCAGCAATGGTCAAGAAGGCATGTGATCATCAGACAACATAAAGAGGGGGATTCCTTTGATGTGGGGAAAAACACAGAAATCTGAAACCTCCCAACCTCCCCTGAAGCGTCAGGGGGGATAAAGGATTTGAGCTTTTAGGTTTGAAGTATAATTACTAGAGGAGAAGCGCTTTTATGGTAAAGAAGAAGAGGATATTCCTCACCGGGGCGTCAGGCTCCATGGGCTATGCCGGCCTGACTGAACTGCTCAAGCACCGCGACAAGTTCGACATCACCTGCCTGATCCTGCCCACCAAGAAGGACAAGCTGAAGGTCTTTGACCTCATGGGCGAGCGGGGCGTCAGGTTCGTTTTTGGCGACCTCCTCAATTATGAGGATGTGCTCGAGGGTGTAACGGGTGCGGATTATGTGCTGCACATGGCCGCCGTGATCCCTCCGAAGGCCGACCACGATCCTGATTATGCCTTCAAGGTCAATGCCGGTGGCACTGCGCATATCATTAAGGCCATCAAGGCCCAGAAAGATCCCGACAGGATTAAGCTCCTCTATATCGGCTCAGTTGCCATGACCGGGGATCGGTTGCCTCCGATCCATGTGGGACGCGTCGGCGACCCCATCTTCCCCAGCACCTATGACGCCTATGGCCTTTCCAAGATCGCGGCCGAGAAGATGGTCATCGAGTCCGGGCTGAAGTATTGGGTCTCCTTCCGGCAGACCTATATCGCCATCCCGGACGCCATGCGCCTGATGGATTCCATCATGTACCATCAGCCGATCGGCACCTGCATCGAAATCTGCCCACCCAAGAATGCGGGCGTTCTGCTGGAGAAATTCTGTGAAGACGGTTTGCCAGAGGGATTCTGGCGCCGCATCTATAATATCGGGGGCGGCCCTGACTGCAGGGTCGTCTATTTCGATTATCTTAGGAAGATGATGGAACTCCTGGGCATGGGCGACTACACCAGGATTATGGACCGCAACTGGTTTGCGCTGCGGAATTTCCACTGTCAGTGGTATGAGGACTCCCATATCCTTAATGCGTATCTCCCCCATTGGGTGGAGAACGCTGATGATTATTACCGCCAGGTCAAGGAGTGCGCCCCCTGGTATGTGAAGCTTGCCGGCTTGCCCATAATCAGGAACATGATCCCCATCCCCTTGGTGAAGCTGTTCGTCATGGGACGCATGGCCTATCGCAAAAGGGACGGCACGATGTATTGGATCAAGCACAATATCGAGGGTCGGATCAGCGCCTTCTTCAAATCCAAGGAGGAGTGGGCCAAGATCTCCGCATGGGACGTGAACATGCCCGAAATCCCCTCTGCCGACAATTATGTGCGCCTCGACCACGGCTATGATGAGAACAAGTCTAAAGCCGAGCTCGACATCATGGACATGCAGGCTGCAGCGAGATTCCGTGGTGGCAAATGCCTGAGCGACACCATAACCAAGGGCGACCTGACTACCAAACTCAAGTGGCGTTGCGCCTTCGGGCATGCGTTCGAGGCCGGCCCCACCTTAATCCTCCTGGGCGGCTACTGGTGCCCCGAATGTGAAGCCCCGCCCTGGAACAATGACGAGATCGCCAAAAAGAATCCGTTCTTCGCCCAGGTGTGGTATAACAATCATGACAAGGATGAGAGCAATTTCTACCCAAGCGATTGTGTATATGATGCCGCGGATGAGGATAAGGAGAAAAAGATCTTCAAGGAGCGGAAGATAGCCGGTGAAGGCCTCTGCGCGGAACAGTGCTGTGAGTAAAGGTTTGGATGCGGGAACGGTGTGTGGTACAAAAAAACTCAATCCCCCTACCCCCCCCCCTGAAGGCCACGGGGGTCGGAGGGATTCAGGTTTTTTCTTCCGCCCTGTTCTTAAAAGGTTATGACATAATGATGTTGCAGTACGAATTTATCTTCTCGAGGAGGTTTTAGGGAATGAAGATCACAAAACAGATCATGATGCTGATGGTCGTGGTTGTCGCCTGCGGATATCCCGGTGCGGCCTCAGCACTCCTGCGGGATAAGGAGGAGGGCAAGTGGAGTCTGCTCGGCCAATTCAAAGCCCAGGCCACCTTTCGAACGGAAGATTCGCCCCCCAACAGTCCCATACCCCTTAAAGCCGGTGATATGACCAGCCAGCGCAATCTCTTGTTGCTGGAATGGAAGCACGACCTGGGAGAACGTTGGTATGGTATAAAATCGGAGTATCAGCTGAAAGGCCGGGCTTTTTACGACGGGGCCTGGGACTATGGGCCGAATGTGATGACCGATGATGATGTGCGGTACGCAGATTACCTGGAAAACCGGGACCAGATCAATGATGAAAAACGGCGCGCCGAGATATTCAATGCCTATGTAGATCTCACCAAAGGTCCCGTCTTCACCCGTATCGGACGGCAGGTTATGTCGTGGGGAGAGATGAGCACGATCCGCATCCTCGACGGCACCAACCCCCTGGATACCTCCTCGCTGGCGGTCGATTTGCAGGAGCGTCTGATCCCCCTGTGGATGGTGCGTGCCAACCTGGCCTTCGATGTTGTCGGACCCTTTGAATCTATGTCCATCGGCGGTTACTATGTGCCCGGCAAGATCGATAACACCTATGAGCAGACGATGATCGATGGATCGCCTATCATCCCGACTATCGGCCGCGATACGCG
>CAYGXB010000284.1:0-4295 GCA_964353605.1 uncultured Bacteriovoracaceae bacterium | reverse complement strand
ACCAGGGCATAAAACCAATCAACGAGGGAGGGGACATTTCTAAAGAGTGTTGACACTGCGCATTTTTATCTTGAAACCAGGCGTGGTTATCTGTATAGAGGAAGACATGATGAGCAGATCAGATTGCAGGTATTACGGCTTTTATTTTTGGTATTTCAGGTGGAAGCCGCCTGTAGGCTGATCTCATCTGCTGTAAGCAGAGAAAAAAGGCCGTGGGTGGCTGAAGTCCCCACGGCCTTTTCTTTTTGGGCATTTGGGGACCTTAGCGAGCTGGCCAAAAAGAGAAAAGGAGGTTGAATGATTATTTCCATGAAGAAGAGTGCCACGAGAGAACAGATAGCGCATGTTCGTGAACTGATCGAAGGCATGGGCTATAAAGCACACATGAGCGTGGGGACGGAGAGGGTAATTTTCGGCGCCATCGGCGACGAAAGGGGCAAGGAGCGACTCGTTTCCCTCGAAGCACAGCCAGGCGTCGAGAAGGTCATTCCCATCCTGAGTCCCTATAAGCTTGCATCCAAAGATACGCGACCTGAACCCACCATCGTCGACCTGGGTCTTGGCGTCAAAGTCGGGGGCAATAAACTTACGATCATTGCCGGTCCGTGCGCCGTGGAATCCCAGTCCCAGATCCTCGAGATGGCCTCGGCCGTAAAAGAGTACGGCGGTCACGCCCTGCGCGGTGGCGCATTCAAGCCGCGGAGTTCTCCTTACGCATTCCAGGGCATGAAACTAGAAGGGCTCATCCTCCTCGCCCAGGCACGGGAACAGTTCGGCCTGCCAGTGATAACCGAGGTCATGGAAATCGGCAGCATCGCCGAGATTGCAGAATACGCGGATTGCCTCCAGATCGGCGCCCGCAACATCCAGAACTTCGCCCTCCTCAAAGAGCTCGGGCGGATACACAAACCCGTGCTCATCAAGCGGGGCATGTCCACCACCATCGAGGAGCTGCTCATGTCCGCGGAATACGTCTTGGCCGGCGGCAACAGCCAGGTCATCCTCTGCGAACGAGGCATCCGGACCTTCGAGACCGCCACCCGGAATACCTTGGACCTCAGCGCCATCCCCGTTCTCAAGGAAAAGACCCATCTGCCCGTGATCGTGGATCCATCGCACGGTACAGGTCACGCCCGGTACGTGGAGTCGATGGCTTATGCCGCCATAGCCGCAGGCGCCGACGGCCTCATAATCGAGATCCACCCCAAACCGGAAGAGGCCCTCTCCGACGGCCCGCAATCACTCCGACCAACCGAGTTCAGGAACCTCATGGAAAGGATCCGGAGGATCGCCATGGCCGTGGACAGAGAAGTGTAAAAGCTCACAATTTTGCAGGACGGCAAAATTGGATAGCCGAAGGCTACCCAAAGGGTACAGGCCAGGGATGGCCTGAATCACAATTTTGCAGGGGAGCAAAATTGGACGGCCTTTAAGCCGCCCATAGGGCGAGGGTCAGGCACGTCCCGCGTCAAAATCCGTGAGGATAGCCGGATTGAACGCGACTTAGGTGCGCCCTTGAGGGCAAGGGCCAAGGACTCACTAGTCGCAATGGGTTGTAGTGCTCAACGCTGCTACCCGACATGACATGCGAATATCGAGCCTATCTGAAGACGCAGGGGAGTTGAAACCGTACGGGCTGTTGCCTAAAGCCGTTAACCCTGAAAATGCAAAATCAAGATTCTTCACTTCGTTCAGAATGACAACCAAAAACAATGCCTTAAGATGTCGCCCTGAGCGCAGCGAAGGGTCTCTTGCATCAAATCTTTGGAGAAAGGCGTTTGGGCAACAGCCCGCGTAGAAACGATCACGGGCCTTGCATTTTTTCCACCGAATGCATATAATATAGTCATGGCGCGGTTTTTGCCCTCAGATAGGGATATTATACGGTACGGCTCAAGCATCGCTGACTATATCGTATGCAAGAACACCCGCAGCGATGTGAGGAACAGCTATGACATCACCACCATGGCGGATCCCGGAAAGACAGAAGAGTGCCCGGATATCTTCGCCCGGCTCATGCGCATGGAGACCGAAAGCAGGGTCCTCCACTACCGCGTCTGCCTCCAGGACGATGAGATCATCCACTTCCTCACAAAGAACCCCGACATCGATATGCTCACCTTCATGGTCTATGTCATGACCCATGAGATCTTCCATATTCATCGGTTCGTGAGCGGCAAGGCGGACTTCAACAAGGTCAACTACGACGAGGAGGTCCTCGTGGATAACATCACCCGGCTGCTCCTTGCCAAACATCCGGTGACGGGTATGACGCGTGTGCTCAAGCTACTTGACAAACTCACACCGCCGCCACTATATAATCTGCGCACGATCATCGATCAGGGAGGTGTTATCGATGCCTATCTATGAGTACAAGTGCTTGAAGTGCAGCAATGCATTCGAGGCGATGCAGAAGTTCAGCGACGCCCCTCTGGTCACATGCCCCAAGTGTGAAGGCCCTATCAAGAAGCTGGTATCGACAACAGCATTCCATCTCAAAGGCACCGGCTGGTATCTGACCGATTACGCCAAGAAGGACTTATCCGCCGCCTCAGACTCGAAAGAGAGCAAAGAAACCCCACCGTCTGAAACCAAGTCGTCATCCTCAACAGACACTGAATAGGATATATCTTGCCTCTCTCGCATATCGATTCAGACGGCAATATCTCGATGGTCGACGTGGCCGATAAAGTTGTCACCCATCGGATGGCACGCGCCCGCGGGAAGATCACTATGTCCCGAGAGGCCATCGATGCCATCATGAAGGGGGAGGTCGCAAAGGGCAACGTCTTCGCCACGGCCAAGATCGCCGGCATCATGGCCGCCAAGAACACCGCCAACACCATCCCCCTCTGCCATCCCCTGCCCATCACTTTCATTTCCATCGATTTCTTCCCCGACGAAAAAACCGCCTCCATCGAGGCCGAGGCCACCGTCAAGGTCTCCGGCCCCACCGGCGCCGAGATGGAAGCCATCTATGCCGTGGCCATCGCCCTCATCACCATCTACGATATGGCCAAGGCCATCGATAAGACCATGACCATCACCGATATCCGCCTCCTGGAAAAATCCGGCGGCCGCAGCGGCCACTTTGTCAGAGAATAGCGCGG
The DNA here is from genome assembly GCA_964353605.1 of uncultured Bacteriovoracaceae bacterium. Lineage (GTDB taxonomy): Bacteria > Desulfobacterota > Desulfomonilia > UBA1062 > UBA1062 > CAYGXB01. The sequence continues at coordinate 1,185 of CAYGXB010000284.1, read as the reverse complement.
GAAACCCGAGAAGTTCTCCGTAAGCGATAAGGGAGCGTAGAAGATTGGTCCTCAGCCTTCTCGTGCCGTTAGGCAGGTGCACTATGGACAGGATCCTATTGATAACCGACGCTGCTTTCTTACCGACCGACAAGAGTTCCTATACTATTACTTTCTCATGACTTAAGACTTTTCCCTTTGACTTATATCCTGTCGTTTTTTTATCCATGTTGGGAACCCCGAGAAAAATCCCTATTAACTCCAATTTCTCGAAATAGTCTGGATTTCTGGTATAATGGGCGGTCCCCTTGGGAAGATGCATGATCACTCCCGGTACATATTCATACTCCTTCCATACTCCATTCCTTACTTCTATTCCTTCGGCCCCGCGCCCCGCAACACAATATACTATTTCATCGCAATTCATATGGACATGCTTAGCATGCTCCTCGCGCGGACCAAAAACAGCCCTGAAAACGACTATGTCCTTTGCCCCTGTCGTCGCCTCTGAAATGAGTTCTCTGCACTCAAAGGTTGTTGTGCCATCCTTCGTATAGACAAACTCAGGCTTGACAATCCCTTCGCTAATCGACACCTTAAATTTTTTTTCTCGCATAATCGACACCTCCTATGAGTTGTATCCGATTTTCATTTCCTTCTCCCTGTCATGTCAAAGACCACCTTGAGCGCCTTATCGCCAAGCGAGAACTCAAGCGCCTCCTGGGCCTGGCCAAGCGTGAACTTATGGGAGGTGAACTTGTGCCAGGGGAAGTCATTCTTATAGCGCTGCATCATCTTGATGGTGCGGTAATACTCGGTGTTGGGGTGGTTGGTGTTGCCGAGAAGCAGTACGTTCTTGGCTGCAAGGTGGCGGTGAACGTTGATGGTGGTCTCGCCCGAGTCAACGAAATTGCCGGCCTCAAGATAGGTGCCCCCGCGGCGAAGGAGATCAAGACCTTCCGGCAGCACGGTGGCAAGCCCGGTGGTCTCGATGACCATATCGGCGCCCCGGCCGTCAGTGAGATCGCGCACCACCTGCAATCGCTCCTTGAAGGTCGTCTTTTTGGCATTGATGGTATAGTCTGCGCCGAATTCCTTGGCGAGCTTGAGGCGGTGGTCAGACGTGTCGAGCGCAATGATGTCGCCCGCGCCCAACACCCGGCACTTGATCAGATGCGCGATGCCCATGGCTCCCACGCCCTGGAT
>CAYGXB010000283.1:1996-4297 GCA_964353605.1 uncultured Bacteriovoracaceae bacterium | reverse complement strand
TCAATCTCATGGGGTTATATTGCCTTGTATCAACTTTAACCGGACAGTAGTGATATTGCATGGAAAATAATGAACCCCTTTGAACATAATTCTGGAAGGGGACAAGTCCTCATAATGAACGACCCTGCCGCTTGCTTCAGGATAGTTCATTATGACTACCCTGCCAAATTCTGTCTTGGGATGTCCATGATCCTCACCCTGCAAGAGAACCTTTGGGGCGTCCAATTTTATTGTCCTGCAAAATCGTGAGCTTATGTTCATCAGCAAGGGGACTAATGCGCCTTGACTTGGCCAGGAGAGTCTGTTAAAGCATACTATCCTTTGAGGGATTGATGTAAATGCTCCGATATTTCAATACCTTAAGAGAGAGCTGCATGGACACGAGCGAGATAACATTCACGAAGATGTCTGGAACGGGCAATGATTTCATCCTGCTCAACAATAGCACAGCAGATCTCGCGCTCGACTGGCCGGCTTTAGCCCGGAGGTACTGCCACCGGCGCCTGGGTATCGGCGCGGACGGCGTCATAGTCCTGGCACCAAGCCAAGATGCCGATTTCACCATGCGCATCTTCAATGCCGACGGCAGCGAGGCGGAGATGTGCGGCAACGGTGCGCGTTGTGCGGCAGCCTTTGCCGTGGACCAGGGGCTTGCAGCCAGTACCATGCGCTTCTCCACCCTGGCCGGCCTCATCGAGGCCAGGGTGCAGCCAGGGGTTGTATCTCTCAAGATGACCAACCCGCATTCCCTAGAGGGCAAGATCCACATCGCAATCGATGACAAGGACTATGTGCTGTACTGCCTCGATACCGGCGTACCGCATGCCATCCTCTTTACCGAGGATGTAGATAGCATGCAGGTGGATACCTTAGGCCGTGCCATCAGGTACCATCGGATGTTCGCGCCAGGAGGAACCAATGCCGACTTTGTCCAGGTCATCGATAGGGACCACATCAAGGTGCGCACCTATGAAAGAGGGGTTGAAGCGGAAACGCTCGCCTGCGGGACAGGCGCCACCGCTTCTGCGATCCTGAGCCACGCCTACAAAGGTGTGCGCGATAAACCGGTCCATGTCCGCATGCCCGGCGGAGACCTTATGATTGACTTCTCCCTGGAGAATGGCCAGTACAAGAACGTCTGGCTCATCGGCGGCGTAGAAACCGTGTTCAGGGGCGTGATCCCTTGTACCCATGGCACTTGATCATCCCGAAGATCATCTAAAAGAATACTGCGGCGTGGTCGGTGTCTATGGCGATCCGGAGGCAGCCGAGAAGGTCTATCTTGGTCTGTATGCCCTCCAGCACCGAGGGCAGGAGAGCGCCGGCATCGCCGCTTCCGACGGCAAGGACATCCGCCTCCACAAGGGCCTGGGGCTCGTCTGGTCCGTATTTTCCGACCCGCATGTCATGCCGAGACTCTCTGGTAGTGCGGCCATCGGGCACAACCGCTATTCGACCCGCGGCGGCAACGTCCTGGTCAATGCCCAGCCAATCCTCATCCAGTGCAAATCCGGCCAGATCGCTGTGGCGCATAATGGCAACATAGTCAATGCCCCCGACCTGAGGGGCGAGATGGAAAGGATGGGTTCCATCTTCCAGACCACCTCGGACAGCGAGATCGTCCTCCACCTCATAGCACGCTCCCAAAAGCAAGACATCGTCGCGATGATCATCGATGCGCTATCCCGGATGGTCGGCGCATACTGCTTCGTCTTCCTCACCCCGGACAAGCTCATCGCCGCCCGCGACCCGTATGGCTTCAGACCACTCTGTCTTGGCAAAATGGGCGATGTCTTCATGGTCGCCTCCGAATCCTGTGCCCTCGATATCGTCGACGCAGAATACGTACGGTCTGTCGAGCCCGGAGAGGTCCTGGTCATCGATGCCAACGGCCTCCAATCCCATATGCTCCCCCCCTCCCATAACAAGGCCTTCTGCATCTTTGAGTTCATCTACTTCTCGCGGCCCGACAGCTGGATATTCGGGGAGAAGGTGGACAAGATCAGGCGGCGGCTCGGCAAGCAGCTCGCCAATGAGGCGCCGGCCGAGGCGGATATCGTGATCGCCATCCCCGACTCGGCCAATACCGCCGCCCTGGGCTATGCCCAGGCCTCCGGCAAGCGCTTCGAGATCGGGCTCATCCGCAATCACTACGTGGGGCGGACCTTCATCGCCCCCCACCAAAAAACGCGGAAGCTCGACGTAAAGGTGAAGTTCAACCCGGTCGTCGGTGTCCTGGAGGACAGGCGCGTAATCGTGGTAGATGACTCCATCGTCCGTGGCACCACCATGCAGCAGCTT
>CAYGXB010000283.1:0-1986 GCA_964353605.1 uncultured Bacteriovoracaceae bacterium | reverse complement strand
AGGCGGGGCCAAGGAGGTCCACGTGCGCATCAGTTCCCCGCCGGTGAAATCCCCCTGTTTCTACGGTATCGACATCTCGAGTCGGGGCGAGCTCATCGGTGCATCTCAGGGCGTGGAGGAGATCAGGCAGTACATCAAGGCGGACAGCCTCGCCTACCTTTCCGTAGACGGCATGCTCTCCACGTTGAAGGAGGGAACACTCTATTGCACCGCCTGTTTCACCGGGAAATATCCCACCCAGGTGCCGAGGGAATACGACAAGTTCCATTTCTCCTGCTGCGGCTCTTCTGAAGATACTTTTTATAACGGAGACTAACAATGCGGGAAATCGTCGCCGTCCTTGATTTCGGATCGCAGTATGCCCAACTCATCGCCAGGCGCATCCGGGAACTTGGGGTATACTGCGAGATCATCCGGCATGACATACCCGCTTCCGAGCTCGAGGCGCTGCACGTCAAGGCAGTCGTTCTCTCGGGAGGACCCGCTTCTGTCCTCGATAAAGACCATCCGGAGATAGATACGGCGATATTCACCCTTGGTCTCCCGATGCTGGGCATCTGTTACGGCATGCAGCTCATCGGCAGGATGCTGGGCGGCACGGTCGAGAGCGGCAAGAGCAGAGAATACGGCCCGGCAACGATTGCAATAGACCTACCCGCCGACCTTTTCGAGGGCCTCGAGACAAAGCTCGATGTCTGGATGAGCCATGGCGACCATGTCACCCTCCCGCCGCAGGGCTTTGCAACCCTCTCCCATACCCCGACCTGCATCGCTGCCATGAGCGACCTCACGAAAAAGATCTACGGCGTCCAATTCCACCCCGAGGTGGTGCATACGCCCAAAGGGTCCGACATCCTCAGAAACTTTCTGTTCAATATAGCAAAGTGCACGGGTGGCTGGACCATGACGGGCTTCATCAAGGAGTCCATGCAATGGATCCACGCGCTCGTGGGCGATGCCAAAGTCATTTGCGGACTCTCCGGCGGTGTGGACTCCGCCGTGACAGCGTCCCTTTTGAACAAGGCCATCGGCAATCAGATGACCGCCATCTTCGTGGACAACGGCCTGCTCCGCGCCGGCGAGGTCGAAGAGATCCGCCGCATCTTCACCACGGAATACCCCCTCAACCTCCATATCGTCGACGCGCAACAACAATTCCTCGCCGGACTCAAAGGCGTCACAGACCCGGAGGAGAAGCGCAAGGCCATCGGCCGGATCTTCATCGACGTGTTCTCCAGCGAAGCCGAACGCATCGGCGGCGCAGAGTTCCTCGCCCAGGGGACCCTCTACCCGGACATCATCGAGAGCCGCTCGGCCAAGGGCGGCCCCTCTGCTACCATCAAGAGCCATCATAATGTTGGCGGCCTGCCAAAGGACCTCAAGTTCGAACTCATCGAACCCTTGAAAGAGCTCTTCAAGGACGAGGTCAGGGTGCTCGGCAGAGAACTGGGACTGCCAGCCAGCCTTCTCAAGCGGCAGCCCTTCCCCGGACCAGGTCTGGCTGTGCGCATCCTGGGCGATGTCACCGAGGAAAACCTCGCCATCCTGCGCGAGGCCGATCAGCGCGTTCAGGAAGAAATGCAGAAATACGAGGCATACAAGGACGTCTGGCAATGCTTCGCTGTGCTCCTGCCGGTCAAGAGCGTGGGCGTCATGGGCGATGAACGCACCTACGCCAATGTGGTCGCCATCAGGGCCGTTCACAGCCTGGACGGCATGACCGCGGACTGGGTCAAGGTGCCTTACGACATCCTCGCCAAGATTTCCACCCGCATCATCAACGAGGTAAAGGGCGTCAACCGCGTGGTCTACGACATCAGCTCCAAACCGCCCAGCACCATCGAATGGGAATGACAAAAGCTCATACCCCTCATCCCCCCCCTGAATCTTCAGGGAGGTTAGACAACCGCTGTTCATGTTAGTTCGTGTCACTTCACACCACGATCCAACATGACCAGCGGATCCTCGCTCCCCCTTGAGATGAAG
>CAYGXB010000282.1:0-4314 GCA_964353605.1 uncultured Bacteriovoracaceae bacterium | reverse complement strand
GCGCTACCTTGGAACAGCCAGAACCGGGGCCTATTTCTCTGTTGCACCGTTTTTCGGGGCGATGCTGTCAATTCCACTCCTAAGTGAACCGGTTAGCTTGAAGCTGCTTATAGCAGGTGCTTTCATGGCCCTTGGTGTCTGGTTTCACTTAAGCGAGCATCACATCCATCCCCACACGCATGAATCGATAGAGCACGAGCATGAACATGTTCACGAAGGAGAACATCAACACAGGCACGACCTCACTGAGCCACCAGGCACGAAACACAGCCATGTACATAACCATGAGACCTCGACGCATATCCACGTGCATTATCCTGACATACACCACAGACACAAACATTAATCCATGAAGGCATACAATCTTTTATGATAACATCATGAGCGAATATCAGATTTGCTGAAACTTGGAAAACTATGGTCAGAGACGGTTATTACTTTGAGCACAGATTTCTGCGATAGTTCTTTGGTATTGTGATTTATTGATATTGAGGGTCTCCAATTAAGACCGATCAATTTAAACAGCATTTTATCCATCATTCCGCCCACCAATAACCACGGCTTATTTGCCACCTGACTCCGCGCTTGTATCACCACTCCCCTCCTGCTATACATGGCGGGATAATGGATAAAATACTATACGTTAGGCCTGCAAGCCATAATCAAATATGTTTAAAAGTACAGATGTTCCGAGGAGTATTACGCGTTTGAGAGCTGCAGATATATGTAATAGATTGCAGGTACTTGGTGATAGAGAAAAAGCACAGGTACTGCAAAGATTCTTCAAAACGGCCCAGAGGCAATATGGTGAAGGGGATGTATTTGTTGGTCTCCGTGTTCCAGATATAAGGAAATTAGCCAAAGAATACCAGACGCTCCCCCTTTCAGAGATAATCCAATTACTTCAGTCCTCCATCCATGAAGCAAGACTGCTGGCTCTCCTCATTTTGGTTCGTGCGTACACCCAAGGAGATTCGTCCCTTCAAGAGCAGATTTATAATCTGTACCTCCAGAATACTCGGTTTTTCAATAACTGGGACCTGGTAGATGCCTCGGCTGAACACATCATAGGGTATCATTTGAGATCTCGCGACAGATCTCCTCTCCATGTTTTAGCTGCATCTAACCTGCTTTGGGACCGAAGAATTTCTATCATGGCAACATTTCACTACATAAAGCGTGGAGAATTTGCTGAGACTTTGCATATCGCAGAACTATTGCTCCGAGATCCAGAGGATCTAATCCATAAAGCAGTTGGTTGGATGCTTCGTGAGATTGGTAAGCGCGATCATCGTACTGAAGAAGAGTTTCTGAAGGCCCACTACAAAACCATGCCACGTACCATGCTCCGATATGCTATCGAGAAATTTCCAGAGAAATTAAGGCAGCAGTATTTGCGAGGAGAAATATAGTAAAGTGGCCTAGCGATAGCATGCAGGCGTCAGAGCAGATATCTGCGATTGATGTAAGCTTCATTGCGGCCTGTAGAGTTATGATCTCCAAGAGCAATATTCAGTTGAGGTAAAGCATCGATAACCTCAAGTAATAATAATTCCAGATCCACATACTTAGGGATTTCGGTGGTTGGTAGGAATAATCATGTACCTCACCCATATTTTTCTCAATTGAATTAATTAAGGACGTCCTGTGGGTTCCCCAAATGGTTGCCGCCGGATTTCTGCGGTGAAGGCAGCTTCGGTCGAATTTTCTCCCAGTTTTCTCCCACCGGGCATACGCGCATACACTCAATGCAATTGTCCACATCGGTAATATAAGTCTGGCCGCTTTCCACGAGGAGATCCCGTTGTTTCAAATGTTGATGTAGCATTCTGATATATCCCGGCCATTCCCAAAATCTGATAGGCGGCAGGCGCTTGAAACCATATGCCCAGAATGCAAAGCATGGGTCCACATCATATCGGTCGGCTTTCAATGCCCCTGATGGGCAGGCCTTCGCGCATTGCCCACAGTTCTGGCAGAGATCGAGTTCCCGCCTTGAATCGGCTTCAAGCGGCGCTTCCGTTACGATGGCGCACAGCCGTTGATGCGGTCCGAATTCGGGCGTGAGCAGCAGGTTGTTCCGGCCGAGCTCGCCCATACCGCAACTTATGGCGGCATGCTTGAGGGAGAGAAATCCTAGCGTACGAGTCTGGCGGAATTTTTTACCGGTCTCCGGGTTGTGTTTGAATATCTCCACCGGCTTGTCCGCTGAAATCGGAAGGGATAGAAACCCTTCCCGCTCAAGCATGCGGCCAATTTTTTCAGCTGTTTCATCCAACAACCGGGATGTCTGCATTTTGCTCCGCGTCCAGAGCATGATATCGGGTGAATATACGGCTCCCAGAGAATGAGCGACCGCCATGACGATGACGCTCCGGGCAGATGGCATAAGCGCCGTGGCTGGTCGGGGCGGATGCGCCAGAAGCAGATTTTGCGCATCGGCAATCCCCACCAGGTCTATGCCTTCGGCCTGTATCAATTTCTTCATAGTAAGGGCGTCGATTTTTTCCCAATTTCCATTGTTTGATATATTCATTCTGCATTCCTCTGTATCGGCTTCGGGATTTCGGATGCACAGGGAACGCCGGTGGCGCAAAGGCCGCGAGGTCCGATGACTTCTTTCAGTTGATCGAAAATCGGATCATTGCCGCGGATGAACCCGACCAGCGGTTCGTTGAAAATCGGTTCATCGAAAAACGGATACTCCATTTTGTTTTCCGGGTGGCTGGCAACTTTGTCTTTAATCTCTCTTAGGGTTCGAATAAACCATTCTTCGTCCAGCAAAGGATCAGGATCGCTCAGGTGAGCGCCCTGATTCAGGATTGGTTGTTGGGGAAAAAACATCCCCCGCATCTCGCCGATAGCATTTTTTATTCCCTCATTCAGCATGTTTTTTCTTTACTTCTTGGGATCAAGGGTGAAAATCATTCCGTCCTCGCCCAAGACAATGTCGCCCTTATAAACGTCGCTTACGCCATCCATGAACATGCGTTTGACCACAAGGTTCGTGACCGGCGGGACGATGTGATGGAGTACCAGCTTTTTAACGCCTGCCTCTCTGGCAACCTCGGCGGCCTGAACCGGCGTCATGTGATAATCCGGAATGTCTTGAAAGATTTTTGCAATCCTGGGTTTGTTGTTTTCCGCGGCAACCTTTGCGATGAGGGCCGTATTCTTAGACGAGAGGGCTTCGCACACCAGGATATCGGCATCTTTAGCCTGTTTTGCCAGGGCATCGATCTTCCTGGTATCGCCGGTCAGGACAACGATGCTCCCCCTATATTCGAACCGGTAACCCACAGCCGGTTTTACCGGAAAATGATCCACCAAAAATGCAGAAACCTTTAAACCGTTTCGTTCAAAAATGAGTTCCGCTTTATCCGGATTTGGAAAGGATATCTGTTTGGCAACGGGCCTGGCAGCATCAGACGGCATGACGGCTTCACCGTGATGGGCAATCCGGTAGTGCGTATCCAGTTCATAGGCCTGAGTAAACCCCTGGACGACTTTTTCCACACCTTCGGGTCCATACACCTCTAATTTTTTCTGTCTGCCGTTAGCCCAAGATTGAAAATTCGCCTCACCCAAGTCGGCGATGTGATCCGAATGGAAATGGGTCAGAAACACACCACTCAGTGCGCCCAATGGAAGGTTTTGCAGGTCTGCGTTACGTATACTGCCGGGGCCGACGTCGACGAGGAGGAACTCGCCGCCGGCAATAACAGCCGTACAGCTGGAGACGCGTTCGGTATTATGCATGGGACCGCCCGTCCCCACCAGGATGATATGCAGCTTATCATCGGTCAGCATTTCCACTGTCTGCCGGTTTAATGCCTTTTGGATAGTTCTCTCCAGCATGTGTTGGCAGGAAACTAAGGACAAAACCATTACCGACATCATCACGAGGAAAAGTAATCTTCTCATTTTGAGCGCCTTTCGGTACTTTCTATTCGTTCATGGAGAGCAAATACAGAAAAATGATCCATGATCAGCAGATTCTTGATGTGGGGTCATCAGGCACATAATAACATATTTTATGACTGTATCATGAGCTTTGGGCTATATCTATATAAGAGTTTCGATTTCTGCAATAACTGGAAGCTTTCCCAGGGCCTTAAACGAAATGTATCAGGTCTTGGCATATGACAAAATTGCCTGAGATTGTTTTTTAAAATTGTCAATTGCCAAGACCTAAAACCTGCGTCCCGGTTGCGGTGGGAAAGGATAAACGGCCTACAGAGGCCGTAGGCATGGCAATATCAAGAATCAACGGGTTGTTGCCTAAAGCCGTTAACCCTTAAAATGCAAAATCAA